>JANXTD010000325.1 GCA_025352585.1 Fimbriiglobus sp. | reverse complement strand
GTGGCAGGATCAACTCGCGGAGTTCTTCCAGGTGGAGGTCGGCGCGGTCGGCGGCGGCGATTACGACTTCCGGCCGATCACCGTCACCACCTACGACTCGGCGTACATCCATCTCGAACGGTGGGGGAACAAGTTCGGCCTCCTCGTCTTTGACGAAGTCCACCACTTGCCGGGTGCCACCTACCTGATGACGGCGACCGGCAGCCTCGCGCCGTTCCGCCTGGGGCTGACGGCGACCCCCGAGCGGGCCGACGGCGGCGAAGACTTGCTGCCCGACCTCATCGGCCCGATCGTCTACCGCCGCGAGATCGGCGAACTCTCCGGCGAGTACCTGGCCCAGTACCGCACCAAGCGCGTCTACGTCGATTTGTCGAAGGACGAGTTGGAGGAGTACACCAAGGCCCGCGAGGAGTACAAGCGCTTCCTCTCGACCTGCGGCGTCGATCTCGGCGGCCCCAACGGCTGGCAGAAGTTCCTCTTCACCGCGACCCGCACCCCCGACGGCATGGCCGCCCTCCGCGCCTACCGACGCCAGAAAGAGATCGAGCGCAGCGCCTCGGGCAAGTTCACCGCGCTTGAAGACATCCTGCTGAAGCACCCCGGCGAGCGGTCGCTGGTCTTCACCGCCGACAACGCGACGGTGTACAAGATCGCCCGCCGCTACTTGGTCCCCGCGATTACGCACCAGACGAAGACTAAGGAGCGCAAAGCGGTGCTTGCGAAGTTCCACTCCGGCGAATATTCGATGCTCGTCACCAGCCAAGTCCTCAACGAGGGCGTCGATGTCCCTGCGGCGAGCGTCGGCGTGGTGCTGTCCGGCTCGGGGAGCATCAAGGAAAACGTCCAACGACTCGGCCGCATCCTGCGCAAGTACGGCGACAAGCAGGCGACGCTGTACGAGGTGATCGCCCGCGGCACGGCCGAGGAGTTCACCAGCGACCGCCGCCGCCAGCACGGCGCGTTCCAGTGAGTGGGCGAGTACAATCGAGTTATCCCTTGCCTGGAGAAGCCAATGAGGCTCACCGACGTGCGTTCCTTCCGCGACGCGACCCCGTTCACGCCCTTCACGATTTGCCTGTCAGACGGGCGGGAATTCCGCATCCCGCACCGCGACTTCATCCTGGTTTCCGGGTCGGGACGCTACGCGTTGCTCTACAACCCCGACGAATCGTTCACGTCGTTGCACTTGATCATGGTCACCCAGATCCGAACCGACCCGCCTGTCGCCAAGGCGGAGGGCCTCAACGGCACTCTCGAAAACTAAGGAGCATTTTGATGGACCGCGTAGTTTTGTGCCGGTTCCGCGACGCCGTGCCGTTTGTCCCCTTCAATATCCGCCTCGCCGACGGCCGTGTCCTCCACGTCCCGCGCACCGATTACATCAGCGTGAGTCCGTGCGGGCCGTCGGCGGTCGTGTTCTTGGCCAGCGGCGGTCACGTCACTTCCCAACTGGACTACGCCGTCGATGTCGCCCCTCACCGCGACGTCCTGCACCTGCTCTTCGACACAGCGGACGCCTAACGATGCTCACCGGGAAGATGGTCCGCGTGCGGCACGCCCGCAACCGACTCGTGCCGATGTACCTGCCCGCCGGCGACCGGCAGTGGCTGGGCCTCGCGGAGCAACTGCTGTTCGCCTTCCGCGACGCCGAGGGCCACACCCGCGGCGAACTCGACGAGCAACTCGGCGACCTCGTCGGCGACGGGCCGGCGCAGTTGGTGCATCAAGGCTTGGCGAAGTTATTGGAAGACCGCTGCGAGTTCGAGGTCGCCGCCGACGTGCCGCCGGAGCAGGTGCGCGAGGCGGTGTTCCGCGTCGCCGGCCGGCACCACCTCGCCTGCGGCCGGACGCAGTTGCCGTTCGACCGCGACGCCGCCCTGCGCGAAGCCGCCGAGGAACTGCAACTCACGCCGGAGCAAGTCGATCTCGCGCTCTTCGCCGACTTGAAGGGCGAGCAGCGGGTCTTGAAGTTCGAGCCGCTCACGCCCGAGCAACTGATCTCGCGCTACAACACCGGCCTCGCGCAGGCGATCTTGCTGCGCTGCACGGCGATGGAGATTCGCGTCTACAACGAGACGGCGGCGCGCTTCCGGCAACTGTTCCGCGCGGTCAAGTTCCACCGGCTGATCTGCACGATCCGCCCCGCCGAAGGCTCGTCGTACAAGCTCGTCCTCGACGGCCCGCTCAGCCTCTTCTCGTCCACGCAAAAGTACGGCGTCCAGTTGGCGATGTTCCTGCCCACCCTGCTGCACTGCAAGACGTTCGAGTTGCGGGCCGAGGTGCGCTGGGGGGCCGAGAAGAAGGAGAAGACCTTCACGCTGACCGGTGCCGACGGCTTACGCTCGCACACCGCCGACTTCGGCGTCTACACACCGCCGGAACTCAAGGCGTTCGCCGTGAACTTCCGCAACAACGTCGCCAACTGGACGCTCTCCGACGACCCCGCCCCGCAACTCATCGACAGCACCATCTGGGTGCCCGACTTCACCATGAAGCACGCCGCAACCGGCGAGGAAATCTTCGTCGAGGTGCTGGGCTTCTGGCGCAAGCTCGACATCGAGACGCACTACAAGCGCCTCAAGAAGGCGTTCCCCGGCCGCTTCATCCTCGTGGTCAGCGAGGCGTACCGCACCGACGACGACGGCGAGTTCGCGGCCGGGAGCGAAGTCTACCGCTTCAAGAAGACGCCGATCGCCGACGAGGTCGCCAAGCTCGGCACGCGCCTCATCGGGAAGTGACCCCGTCGTTGCCCCCCGCGCGAGCCGGCGCACCGCCGTCGCCGGCAGAAAACCGGCGGCTGGCACCGGGATCGCCCGCGGCGGCTTGTCTTTGCGCGGGCCGGCTTCGACAATGGCACTCTCCGTGTGACTCCGAGGGCGAGCGATGATCGTCGGCGTGCCGAAGGAAGTGAAGGGCGAC
>JANXTD010000318.1 GCA_025352585.1 Fimbriiglobus sp. | reverse complement strand
TCCAAACTCAAGTTTTGGTTTTCTCCGCGCCTCTGCGTCTCTGCGGCCAATGTCTTTTCGGTCCGCCGTTGGTAAGAACTCCGGGCGCTCACGCTTCCGGCTCGCCGACAGTCACTTCGCCAAAAACTTCACACACACCGGCCGCGGCGTCGCCACGCTCACGCCGGTCGGCTTCGGCACGCCGTCGTCGCCGATCGAGAAGACCGCCACGTTGTCGCCGTCCTGGCTCGCCACCAGCATCCACTTGCCGCCCGGCTCGATGTTGAAGTTGCGCGGCACCTTGATCCCCTCGGTCGCGTGGCCGATCGCCGTCAACTTGCCGCCGTCGTTGGCGAACGCCGCGATGCTGTTGTGGCCCCGGTTCGAGACGTACACGAACTTGCCGCTGGGGTGAATCCGGCACTCCGCCGTCGAGTTGCCCGGCGTCGGCTGCGGCAGCGTCGAGAGGCTTTGCGCCACGGCCGTCTTGTCGCCCACCAGGTCGAGCGTGACCACGTTCACCGTCGAGTCGATCTCGCCGCAGACGAAGAGCCGGCTGTTCGACGGGTCGATCTCGAAGTGGCGCGGGCCGGCCCCGGCGGGCATCGTGATGAACGGCGTCGCGTGCGGCGTCACGGCCCCGGTGGCGCGGTCGAGCTTGTAAATCAGCACCTTGTCGATGCCCAGGTCGGCGACCAGCACGAACTCGCCGGTCGCGTCGAACGCGCCGCTGTGGGCGTGCGGGCCTTCCTGGTTGCCCTTGTTCTTGCTCTTGCCCGCGTGCTGCACGAACGCCGTGCGGGCCTTCAGGCTGCCGTCGTCGTTGAGGCTGAACACGGCCATGCTGCCGCTACCGTAGTTCGAGACGACGGCGAACTTGCCGGCCTTGTCGGTGGCGACGTGGCACGCGCCGCTGCCGCCGCTGCCGAGCTGGTTCAGCTTCGTGAGCAGCCCCGTCGCCGGGTCGATGCGGAAGGCGTAGACGGGGGCACCGTCCTTACCGGTGCCGCCCTCGCCGACCGCGTAGAGCGTCTTGCCGCTGGGGGCGACGGCCAGGAACGACGGGCTGCCGACCTCGACGGCGAGTTCGGGCTTCGTCAGTTGGCCGGTCTTGGCGTCGAGGCTGGCGACCATGACCCCCTTGCCGCCGGACTTGCCGCCGGTGTAGCCGCCGAAGTAGACCCAGTACGAGTCGGCCGCGGTCGCCACCTGGGCGACGAGGGCGAGCGCGGCGAAAGCCAGCAGAGTGCGTAGCACGGGGGAACTCCGGGGGAGAAGCGGGCAGGCGGGAGATTTTGGCCGCGCCCGCGGGCGGCGTGGCGGTGATAATACGCCTCGGCCCGCCGCCGGTCACCCACCCACCCCCGGAACCGCCCCCATGCGCCCGCTGCTCGCCGTGGCCCTGCTCGTTGCCGTCGCCCCGTGGTGCCGCGCCGACGACGCCGGCTGGACCGACCTGATGACGCCCGACGCCTGGAAGAAGTTCGACGAGCGCTGGGTGGTCACCGACGCCGTGACGCTCGACCCCAAGAACCCCAAGAAGCTCGTCGCCGCGAAGGCGGAGAAGGGCACCATCTGGGTCAACGGCCCCGGCCGGCTGCCCGACCTGTACACCAAGGCCGACTACGGCGACTGCGAAGTGAGCCTCGAATTCCTCATCGCCAAAGGCTCCAACTCGGGCGTCAAGTTCCAGGGCGTCTACGAAATTCAGATCCTCGACAGCTTCGGCAAGGCGGGCGCGCTGAGCGGCAACGACCTCGGCGGCGTCTACCCGCGGGCGAAACTGACCGCGCCGTACACCTACGTCGATGACGGCATCGCGCCCAAGGTCAACGCCGCCAAGCCGCCGGGCGAGTGGAACACGCTGACGGCCAAGTGGCAGTCGCCGCGGCTCGACGCCGACGGCAAGAAGGTCGCCGACGCGCGGCTGCTGAACGTCACGGTCAACGGGCAGGTGGTGCAGGACGACGTGGCGGTCAAGACGGCGACGGGGTCGAACTGGGGCAAGCCCGAGAAGGCGAGCGGGCCGTTCATGCTGCAAGCCGACCACGGCCCGACCGCCGTGCGGGCGATGAAGATTCGGCCAGCGGGCAAGAAGTGACGCCGGCCCGCGTCCGCCTTCCCCGCCAGGAAGGCCGACGCGGGCCGGGGTCTCGACGAGGGGGGTTAGCTCGGCAGGATCACGCCGTCGATGACGTGGATGACGCCGTTGGTGCACAGGATGTCGGTGGTGACGACGTTCGAGGTGCCGTTGAGTTTCACGCCGCCGGCGGTGCTGATCTTGACGCTACCGCCCTGGACGGTCTTCGCCTCCTTGCCGTCGAGCTTGACCACGTCGGCGGCCAGGACCTTGCCGGAGACGACGTGGTACGTCAGGATCGCGGTCAGCTTGGGGATGTCCTTGAGCAGGGCCTCGACGGTCCCGGCGGGGAGCTTGGCGAACGCCTCGTCGGTCGGGGCGAACACGGTGAACGGGCCGGCGCTCTTGAGCGTGTCCACGAGGCCCGCGGCCGTCACGGCGGCGACGAGGGTCTTGAACGAGCCGGCACCCACGGCAGTGTCAACGATGTCTTTCACGGTGAAACCTCAACAGGGGGGGGACAAGAAACTCGGCGACCGCTCAGTCACCGTGAGGTCCAGACCGCACGCCAGCCGGCCCCGATAACGCGGGAATTTCATGAAGAAACGACGTTACAAAATCGCGTCGGGCGGTTTGACTTGACCCGCCCCGCGGCCTTAACATGCCCCCAATCTTCGCCCCCGAAGCCCCGAGTTTGGTCCCCAAAATATGCTGATGAAACGCATTATCCCCTGCCTCGACGTGGACCGCGG
>JANXTD010000305.1 GCA_025352585.1 Fimbriiglobus sp. | reverse complement strand
GGGGCCTTCGCGTCCGACGGCCCGCCGCCGACCGCCCGGTCGTGGCACGACCGCACGATGTAGCGCCGGCGGCGGTCCACGAGGGCCTGGAGGAACTCGAAGGTGTCGGCCCCGCGGTCGCACACGTCGACCCAGTGGCAGCCCGCCGGGACCGGCCCGACCTCGTCGACGCCCCGCAGCCACAGGCGGCTCTCGCGGTCGAGCCGGGCGCGGCGGTCGGCGACCGACTCGCCCTTGGTGGACTCGGGCCGGACGTGCAGGATCTGGCTGACGAGGCCGAGGGCCAGGCGGGTGTCGGGGTCGACGGCGAGGGTCTGGTGGGCGAGCCAGCCGCGGCCGCCGCCGTTGCCGACGGGGCCGAGGTCGTCCTCCAGCGTGGTGTGGCCGGAGAAGTCGAGGACGGTGGCGTCGTGGAGGAGCAGGACGGTGGCGGTGCGGCGCTCGAGGGCGTCGAGGACGCCGACCTGGTGGGCGGCGAGGACGTTGGCGTGGGAGCACTCGGGGGCGTCGAAGAGTCGCAGGGCGGCGGCGTAGTCGGCGGGCCGGGGGAGGAGTTGGGGCAGGGACTGTCCGGCGTCGCGGGCGAGGGCCTGGACGACGCGGGCGAACCGGCGGTCGCGCCGGGCGTCGCCGAGGTCGAGTCCGGGGAAGAGGGCGTCGGCGAGGGGGGCGAGCGGGGTCAGGTCGGTCGCGGCGGTTCCTCGGGGGTGCCCGAAGGTCAACGCATCCCGGCCGACCTGTCAACCCCAAAGATGTGGTGTACTGTCAGCGCTCACGCTTCCGGCTCGCCCAAGACTCAGCTACAGCCGCTCGTCTCGCCGCAAGTGTCGCACTTGGCACACGCCCCGCTCCGCACCATCGTCAGTGACTGGCAGACGGGGCAGGGGTCGCCTTCGTAGCCTTTCTGCTTCGCCACGCGGATCCTGTCACTCAAAGTCGGCTGATTGTCGCCGGCGATGCGGTTGGTCGTCATCGCCGTAAACAGCTTCGCGGCCGGAGACGCCACGGCACCGGCCGTCGCCACGCCGACGGGGGTCACGGTCGGGCCGGCCGACGGCTTGATGTGCTTCGACACCGGCTTCATCGCGTCACGCTGGCGGCGAATCTCCAACTCCTCGGCCATCGGGTCTTCGGCCGGCTCGTCGGTCACGAACGGCGAGTCGGCCAAATCCTCGTCAATGGCGTCGCCTCGCAAGTCTTCGGGCAACACGTGCGCCAGGTCGTGGCGATTGAGGTACGTGATGGCCAACTCGCGGAAGATGTAGTCGATGATCGACGTGGACATCTTGATGTACGGGTTGCCTTGCACCATCCCGTTCGGCTCGAAGCGCGTGAACAAGAACGCGTCAACGTATTCGTCCAACGGCACGCCGTGCTGCATGCCGAGGCTCACGGCGATGGCGAAGCAGTTGGTCATACTGCGGAAGGCGGCCCCCTCCTTGTGCATGTCGATGAAGATTTCGCCAAGGGTGCCGTCCTCGTACTCGCCGGTGCGAAGGTAAATCTTGTTGTTGCCGACGCGGGCCTTCTGCGTGTAGCCGGCGCGGCGGTCCGGTAGACGCCGGCGGCGGGCGATGTAGCGGTAGACGACCTTCTCGGTGATCCGCTCCGCCGCCTTGAGCACTTCCGACTTCGCCTCCACGGGGACCGTCGGGGCGTCGTCGGGGGCGATCAACGCCAGCATCGCTGCCTCGGGCGAGTCGGCGACCGAGTTCAGCGGCTGGCTCAGCTTCGAGCCGTCGCGGTACAGGGCGTTCGCCTTGGTCATGAGCCGCCAACTCATGGCGTAGGCTTCCTTCATTTCGTCAATACTCGCCTCGTAGGGCATGTTGACGGTCTTCGAGATTGCCCCGCTAATGAACGGCTGGGCCGCCGCCATCATGCGGATGTGCGACTCGGGCGACAGGTAACGTTTGCCGAGCTTGCCGCACTTGTTGGCGCAGTCGAACACCGACAGGTGTTCGGCCTTGAGGTGCGGCGCGCCCTCGATGGTCATGGTGCCGCAAACGTACACGTTGGCCTCGTCGATCTGCGGCTTCGTGAAGCCGAAGTGGGCGAGCAGGTCGAAGCCGGGCGTGGCCAGCATTTCGGCGGGGATGCCGAGCTTGCCCGTGAGGAAATCGTCGCCCAACGTCCAGCGGTTGAAGACGAACGGCAGTTCGAAGGTACTCGGCAGTTGTTCCTCGAGCTTCGCCAACACCCCGTCCGTGAAGCCCTTCGACCTCAAGACGCCGGGGTTGATGTGCGGGCAGCCGGCCAGGGTTCCGGCCCCGCGGCAGTAGCGAATCACGTCATCGACCTGCCACGGCGTGTAGCCCAGCCGGACCAACGCCGGTGGCACCGACTGGTTGATGATCTTGAAGTAGCCGCCGCCAGCGAGCTTCTTGAACTTCACCAGCGAGAAGTCCGGCTCGATGCCAGTCGTGTCGCAGTCCATCACGAGGCCAATCGTCCCCGTCGGGGCGACGACGGTGACCTGGGCGTTGCGGTAGCCGTACT
>JANXTD010000278.1 GCA_025352585.1 Fimbriiglobus sp. | reverse complement strand
CCCCGGCGACGTGCGGCTCTGGGTGGCGCTCGCCGACCGCGTGGCCAAGCTGGCCGGGGTGTCGGCGGCGCTGAACATCCTCGACGAGGCGCAGGCCGCGGCCGGCGACGGGGCCGAGGTGCGGCTAGCCCGCGCCGACCTGTCGGCCCGCGACCCCGCCTTGCCGCGCTCGCTGGAGCCACTCGCCGAAGCGATCGAGACCTGGCCCGACGCCGAGCAGACGCGGCTGTTACTCGGCCTCGTCGAAGTCCTCGACCGCCTCGGTGACGAGCCGGGGGTCGTACGCAGCTACCAGAAGCTCGTGCTGCGCCGGCCCAACGACCTGACTCTGTGGGAAACCCTGGGCGAGCGCGCCTGGCGCAACGGCAACGCCGCCGTCGCGCAAGAGGCGCTTGCCGCCGTGACGCGGCTCGACCCGGCCGGCAAGAGTGCCGCACTTCTGAACGCCTGGCGGGCGATCCACACCAAGAACACGACCGACGTGGCGGCGGTCGAGGCGGCGCTGACGCGGGCCTTCGGCGAGTCGCCGGAGCGGGCCGACGCGTGTGTGGTGCGCGGTCACTTGAAGCGGCTGCAGAACGACGCCGCGGGGGCCGCGCCGCTGTTCGAGCGGGCGGTGAAGCTGGAGCCGGGCCGCTTCCCGCCGATGCAGAGCTACCTCGCCGACGTGGCGGCGTACCAGGCCGACGACGCCGTACGGGCCGTCCTGTTGCGGCTGGCGTCCGACCCGCGCTGGGCCGGCGAGCCGCTGCGCCGCACCGTCCGCGCGGCCGCCAAACTCGCCCCGAGCGCGGCGGCGAAAATCCTCGCGGCGGCCGCCCCGCACGTCGAGCGCGAGCCGGGTGGCCTCGGCTGGCTGGGCGACTCGTACGCGCTGGCCGGCCTGCCGACCCCCGCCGGTGAGTGCTTCGCGCGGGCCGTGATGTCGCCGGTCGCCAACGCCGACGACTGGCTGCGGCTCGCCGTGCGCAGCCCCGACCACGCCGTCACCGCCCTCACGCAGGCCCAGGCGAAGTTGCCGGCCGGCCTCGCGGCGAGTGTGATGGCGTCCTACGCCGAGTCGGGCGTTGCGCCGAAAGGCTGGCAGCCGACGTTCGCCACGGCCGACGCCCGCCGGCTATTCCTGCGGGCCTCGCTGTCGGTGAAGCTGTCACGCTTCCAGCGGGCCGAGGCGCTGGCGATGCTCGAGGCCGCGCTGACGGACGCGACGCTGCCGCCGGCCGACGCCGCCTGGGCCGGCCGCAACCTGGCGATGCTGCTGGCGGCCCGCGGCAGCGCCGCCGACCGCGCCCGCGCGGTCACGCTCTTGACCGCGACCGGCGAAGCCATCGGCGACACCCCCGACGAGAAGCGGGCCACCGCCGCGGTCCTGACCGCGCTCGCCCGGCACCTCGACGGCGACGCCCGCCGCGCCGTGACGGCCCGCGCCGTCCAGGCTTTAGAAAGCCTCGTCAAGGAGACGCGCTCGGCGCGGGACGCCTACTTGCTCGCGCAAGTCTACCGCGCCGCCGGCAACCGCAAGGCCGCGATCGACGTGTTGAACAGCCTGATGGAGGCCGACCCCAAGAACCTCGATTACCACCTGATGGCGCTCGAGGAACTCACCGACCTCGGCCAGATGACCCCGGCGGTCGCTTTTGCCCAGCGGCTGCTCGCCCTGTACCCCGGCGACTTCCGGGCGGTCGCTGCGGTCGCCCGCTTCGAGTGCAAGGCCGGCCGGCCCGAGCGGGCGCTGGCCCTCGCCGAGGCTTACGTCCGCACCGCCGACGCGACCGTCGGCGACCTGCCGGCCAAGTCGGCGCGGGCGGCGGAACTGCTCGACGAACTGGTCCGGCTGCCGTCGGTGCGGCACACGCCGGCGAGCCGCAAGATGACCGACGCGGCAGTCGAGCGTTATGAAGCGCTGATCTCCGGCCGGCCCGACGCGCTGGTCGCCGCCGCGGGTCTGCTCGCCCAGGACCAGCGCCACGCCGAGGGCTTCGCGCTGATCGACAAGGCCGGCAAGGCGCTGCTGGCCCGCACCCGCGCCGCCGCCGGGATGGCCGTGTTGCGGGCCGGCGGGGCGTCGGAGCGGCAGTTCGCCACCGTCGCGGAGTGGCTGGCCGCCGCCCGCCGCGACGAGCCGGACGCGCCGGGGCCGCTCTTGAACGAGGCCGAGTTTCACGCCCTGAAACTCGACTACGCCCGCGCCGAGGCGATCTACGCCGAAGTCCTGGCGAAGGAGCCGCGGAACGTCGTGGCGCTCAACAACCTCGCCTGGATTCTCGCCCCGCAGCCGGAGTCGAGTGCCAAGGCGCTCGAGCTGATCGACCGCGCCGTCGCCGAGGTCGGCGTCACCGGCGAGTTGCTCGACACCCGCGCCCGCGTGCGCATCGCCTCGAAGCAGTTCGAGCTGGCCGAGAAGGATCTGACCGAGGCGCTGACGCAGGAGAAGACCGGCCTGCGCATGTTCCACTTAGCGCTGTCGAAGCAGGCCCAGACGCCGCCGCGGAAGGCCGACGCCGCGACCGCGTTCAAGCAGGCGAAGGAGCGCGGCCTCGAGGCGAAGGGCGTCCACCCCGCCGACCTGCCGCAGTTCCGCGTCCTCGACGCCGAAGCGTTGCGCGGGCCGAGTTAAACCGGGACGGCGGGCCGGGCCATAGAATCACCGCGTCCCTTTGCACGCGGAGTCCGACGATGGCCAGCCCCGACCGCATCCCCGTCACCGTCCTGACGGGCTTCCTCGGCGCGGGCAAGACGACGCTGCTCAACCACATCCTCACCGCCAACCACGGCCGCCGCATCGCGGTCATCGAGAACGAATTCGGCGAGGTCGGCATCGACCAGGAACTCGTCATCCACGCCGACGGAGAGATCTTCGAGATGAACAACGGCTGCCTCTGCTGCACCGTGCGCGGCGACCTCATCCGCATCCTGGGCAGCCTCATCAAGCGGCGCGACAAGTTCGACGCCATTCTGATCGAGACGACAGGCCTCGCCGACCCCGGCCCCGTGGCGCAGACCTTCTTCGCCGACGAGGAACTGGCCGCCGCGACCCGCCTCGACGCCATCGTGACGGTCGTTGACGCCAAGCACGTCGCGCTGCACTGGGACGCGCCCGAGGTGCCGGAGCAACTCGCCTTCGCCGACGTGGTGCTGCTCAACAAGACCGACCTCGTTACGGCCGACGAACTCGAAGCGCTCGAAGCCCGGATCCGCCGCATGAACCCGGCCGCGCGAATCCACCGCACGCAGAACGCGATTGTGCCGATGGACGCGCTGCTCGACATCGGGGCGTTCAGCCTCGACCGTATTTTGGCCCACGAGCCGGACTTCCTGCCGAAGCCCGACCACGGCCACCACCACCACGAGCACGACCACACGCACGACGCGGCGATCACGTCGGTCGGCATCGAGTTGCCGGGCAGCCTGAGTGCGAAGCGGTTCAACGCCTGGATGAGTCAACTGTTGCAGTCGAAGGGGCAGGATATCTTCCGCATGAAGGGCGTCGTGAGCATCCTGGGCGACCCCAAGAAGTTCGTGTTTCAGGGGGTCCACATGACCTTCGACGGCAAGCCGATGCAGTCCTGGGGCGACGCCCCGCGCGTGAGCCGGCTGGTGTTCATCGGCCGCGACCTCGACCGCGAGCTGCTGAACAACGGCGTGCGGAGCTGCCTGGCGTAGGCGCGGAGACCTCCTGTCGCTTACGCTTCTGGCTCGCCTCATCCCGCCCAGAGGATTCGCCCATGCCCCGACTCGGCCCCCTGGTTCCTGGCCCTCTCAAGCCCCTCGCCAAGCGAATGCTGCGCGCGCTCCGCCCGGCGACGACCGACGCCCCTCTGATGACGGACGACTGCCGGGGCGAGTTGCAGGCCAAGCACTACGCCGTCGTCATCGAGGCGGGGCAGGCGAAGCCGTTCCCGGTGCGGGTCACCAACCTCGGGCCGGCCGTCTGGAGTTCGCGCGGCACCCACCCCGTCACGCTGCAACTCGCCTGGGCGACCAGCCGCAAAGTGCCGCTCGACGTGCCGGCCGTGACCGTCGAGTTCCCCGCGGCGATCCACCCCGGCGAGTCGGCCGAAGTCCCGGCGACATTGGTTGCGCCGGACCGGGTGGGGCGGTTCCTGGTTGGCGTGGCCATCCGGCAATCCGGCGGCCCCGACTTTAGCGCCGGCGTGACGCCGCTGCTCATTGACGTGGACGTGACCGGCCGCGCCGTCGAGGACATCGACTACCACAGTGCGTTCGCCACGGCCAACCTGGCGCTCGACTACTGGACCGTCGTCGGGCCGAGTACCGAGGCCGAGTTCCACCGGCTCGCCGAGGAGAAGATGGTGCTGCTCAAGGCAGCGGGGATGACGCCCGACTCGCGGATTCTCGACGTGGGCTGCGGCACCGGGCAACTCGCCTTCCCGCTCGAAAAGTACCTCTCCGACAAGGGCGGTTACACCGGCACCGACATCGGCATCGAGGCGATTCCCTTCTGCCGCGACCGCTTCAAGCGGCCGAACTTCCGCTTCCTTCAGAGCGAGATGACGCGCATCCCGCTGGCCGACGAGCGCTTCGACCTCGCCACCTTCTTCAGCGTCTTCACGCACACCTACCCCGACGAGACGGCGCTGCTGTTGGCCGAGGCGAAGCGTCTGCTCGCCCCCGGCGGCGCGGTCGTCGGCGACTTCTTCGTCTCGACCGCCACCGACCGCTGCGCCGGGAACCGCGGCAAGATGGAGGTCAACGCCGAGCACCTGCACCGGCTCGTCGAACTCGTCGGCCTGCGGGCGGAAGTCCTGCACGACTGGCCGCAGTCGCCGCACCTGAGCCGCCGGCTCTACCGCTTCACGCGGGCGGCCTGACGGCTATCCTGATGGTGCGGGGGCCACGCTAGCCGGCCCCCACCCCAGGGCACCGCGATGCGCATCCTCTTGACGAACGACGACGGCTTCTACGCCCCCGGCCTGCGGGCCTTGCGCGAGCAACTGCTGCCGCTGGGCGACGTGACCATCGTCGCCCCGGCCACCGAGCAGAGCGCGATGGGCCACTCGGTGACCCTGCTCACGCCGCTGCTGGTGAACCAAATCTTCGAGGACGTGAACGGCACCAAGCAGTTCCTCGGTTGGGCCGTCGAGGGTCGCCCCGCCGACTGCGTGAAGCTCGCGCTGCTGGAACTGCTGCCCGACCCGCCGGACGTGATCGTCAGCGGCATGAACGCCGGGTCGAACGCCGGCATCAACGTGCTGTACTCGGGCACGGTCGCCGCCGCGATCGAGGGGGCGTTCTACCGGCACACGGCCATCGCCTGCTCGCTGGAGTACGACGGCAAGATTCACGACTACAAAAAAGCAGCCGGCTACTGCGTGCAGGTCATCCGGCAACTGCTGGCGACGAAGCCGCCGGCGGGGAGCCTGTTCAACGTCAACATCCCCGTCCTGGAGCGCGGGCCGATCAAGGGCGTGCGCGTCGTGCCGCAGAACGTGACGCCGTACCTGGAGAAGTTCGACCGCCGGGTCAACCCGCGCGGCCGGGTCTACTTCTGGACGAGCGCCGAGTTCCACTGCCCCGACCCGCACCCCGACACCGACGTGACGGCCCTGGCGGAGCAGTACATCACGGTCACGCCGCTGAAGTTCGACCTGACGGACTACTCTGGTTTGAAAGCACTTGCACAGTCGGCTCTTGCGGTCGATGTCGAAGGGTAACGGCGTTGTCGCTGGTTGCTTCGGGTATGGGGTATCGGGTGTGGGGTATCGCAGACCTCAACCAGCGGCTCGCCGTTCTGCGACACCCGAAACCCGACACCCGGTTCTGACCATACCCCACACCCGATACCCCACACCCGAAGCGGTTCAATCCATTACGAACTCCAGCACGCGGTCCAAACCGATCTGGTCCGGCGGGTAGCCCTGGTAGGCCGGCATCACCGGGTACACTTCGGGGAACGAGTAGTCGCCGGCGGCCCACGTCGTCGGCCACTCCTCGGGGACCGCACTCACGGGGAACTGCTGCTCGACGCCGCGGGGAATCTTGACGCCGTCGGCGTCGCGGTAGGGCAGGCCGCGCATCAGGCGGCCGGCCTCGCCGCCCGGCATCGACTTGGTCGAGACGACGGCGGACGTGACGAAGAATCGGCAGCGTAAGCCGTCGTGGTCGTGGGCCAGC
>JANXTD010000259.1 GCA_025352585.1 Fimbriiglobus sp. | reverse complement strand
GGCACTCCTGGAGCAGCGCTTCGACCGCCCCTGGGTCACCGAGACCAACTGGCGGCGCGCCGACGGCGCGGTCGTCGGCCAGTCGCTGTTCGACTTCTTCACCTACTCGTCCCGCGCCAGCGTCGGCTCCGCGGAACTGCGGCCGGCGTCGATCAACCCCCAGCCGGTCGTCGTCACCGACCGCCCCGTGAGCACCGGCCGCTTCGACTGGAGCCAGCGGCTGACCGCGCCGTTCAACCTCGGCCCGATCCGCCTCGCCCCGTACGGGGTGGTCGACCTGACCTACTACACGCAAGACCTGAGCGCGACCAACGCCGGGCTGACTTCGTTCCAGGCCGGCCGCAGCGACAACCTGCCGCCGAACCTCGGCCCGGTCACCGACCCCAGCGGCGAGGGCCGCGGCCGCTTCTACGGCGGCGGCGGCGTCACCGCCCAGATGACCGTCTCGAAGCTCTACAGCGCTGCGTCGAGCGAACTGTTCAACGTCAACGGCCTCCACCACAAGGCGACGGCGCGGGGCAACTACTTCAGCGGCTACTCGAACACGCCCTACTACGACCTGCCGCAGCTCGACCGCCTCACCGACGACAACACCGACCTGGCGTACCGCACGACCCGGCCGCGGCAGGGCACGGTCATCACCACGCCCAACGCCTCCGACCTGGCGCTGTCGCCGCTGTTCGACCCGCAGCAGTACGCCATCCGCCGGCTGCTGGAGAACAAGGTCGACACCCTCGACACGATGCAGGTGGCGCAGTTCGGCCTGAACCAGAGGTTGCAGACGAAGCGCGGCTTCCCCGGCTCGCAGCACGTCATCGACTGGATGAGCCTCGACGTGTCGGGGACGTACTTCCCGGACCCGTCCCGCGACAACTTCGGCCAGAGCTTCGGCCTGCTGGAGTACGACTACGTCTGGAACTTCGGCGACCGCGTAGCGCTCACGTCGGCCGGCTGGGCCGACCCGATCCCCGGCGGCGTGAAGTACTTCAACGCCGGCCTGAACTTCAACCGCCCGGACGGCACCAACTTCTTCGTGAGTTACCGGCACGTCGATCCGCTCGGCAGCAAGTCGCTTCAAGTCTCGTTGTCGTACCAGTTGAACTCGAAGTACAGCGTCAACGTGTTGACGATCTACGACTTCGGGCTGAAGACCTCGTTGGCGAACCAGTTGAATGTCGCGCGGGTCGGGGCGGACATGACGGTCCTGTTCGGGGTGTCGTACAACCCGATCGTGCAGAACCTGGGCGTGCAGTTCGCGATCGTGCCGAACCTGGCCGGCATCAGCGGCGGCCGCCTGGGGCAAGCCCCGATCCTCGGCAACCAGCGCTAGCCGGCGGGCAGGGTCGGCAGCAATTTTGTGAAATCTTTTGACTTCGGAGTATCTGCGATGACGAGACTTGCGTTACGCTAGTACACGACCGGGGCCGACTACCGCGGTCCGGGTGCAACCGGGACGTATCTTTGGAACTACCACCTCGCCAACGACACGTTCGACTCGCAGCACGACGACGGCATGGCGTGGGGCGTCGGTTATTTCAGCGTCCAGTTCGGCAGCCCCACCTCCGTGACCGGGCAAGGGATTACCGTCGCCCTGAGCCAAGGGGTCGGCACCGGCTACGCGACCTGGAACATGAGGGCGGCCGGCGACACCGGTCACGACGGCCTCGCCGCCGGGACGTCGGGGGACTTCTACTTCAGCACCGCGCCCGCGGCAATCGTCGCGGTGACCACTGGCTGTATCGACACTTCTGCCGACTACGGGATGCAAGGGTCCACGGTGGGGCCGGGCCAGTCGCCGCCGACGTCGCTCAGCACGCCCGTCGAGTCGCCGGAAGCGGTTCCGGGTCAGGCAGCGACAGCGGGTCGGGAAGCGGCAGCGAAACTGGGTACGGCAGCGCTAGCGGCTCCGGCAGTGGGTACGGCTCCGGCAGTGGGTACGGCAGCGGCTCAGGTTCCGGGAGCGGCTACTACCAAGTGACTGTCACCGGCTTGACCGCGGCGTTGGCTGGGACCGAGGGCGGCGGTCCGCCGTCGGGAATCGCGCTGTCGGCCACCGTGACCGGGTCGCCGTGGTTCGGGGTTCCGTCCGGCATGGTGTATTTCTACGACGGCGAAGCCTTGGTCGGCATGTCGATGGTGAGCAACGCAGGAACAGCGACATGCACGACGGGGACGCCGGCGGCCGGCATGCACGCGATGACGGCGGTGTACCAGGGGGACCAAGCGACCCTGGGTAGTACGTCCGAGGTCGCGACGGTTGAGGTCACGAAAGACGCGACAGTCACGACACTCGACGTGTTGACGACGTGGCCGGACAACTACGTCGAGTTGCCGGGAGTCGTGTTAACGGCGACAGTCGCCCCGCAGGCGGGCCAGG
>JANXTD010000247.1 GCA_025352585.1 Fimbriiglobus sp. | reverse complement strand
TGGGCGAAGGTCACGAACGGCGCGGCGATCTCGACGGTGAACAGTTGCGTCGAGGCCCAGACGACCCCCGTCGGCGTCGCGGCGTTGGCCACGAACGCCGTCTTCCACACGCGGGCCACGGCGTTCGGCGCGGCGTTCATGTAGATCGAGGTTTCGGTCGCCCCTTCGGGAATCACGGTCGATCCGGTGATGCCCATGCCGGGCGGGGTGAACAGCGGCGTGAGCGTGATCGGCCCCTTGAACGTGGCCGATCGCGTCACGAGGATTTTGACGTTCAGCGAGCCGTTCTGCGGCACCGGGGCCTTCGGCTCGACGGCGTTGACCGTGAACGGGGCCGCCTCGGCGACGGCCACCGCGACCCGCTCGGTGCCGTAGCGGTGGAACGGCGTGTTGTTGACGCCCATGTTGAAGCAGGCGTCGAACTTCAGCCGGCTCGGGGCGACGGTCTTGCCGTCGGTCGGCAGGGCGGTCAAACCGCTCAGCACGCCGGCGAGCGGCGCGTCGGCCTTGGCCTCCAGCACCACGGCGGCGACCGACTGGCCGGGGTCCACCGGGTCGGCGACCAGGGTCACGCCGGCGGGGAGCTTCTCGAAGCCGACGGCCGCGGGGCCGCCCCAATCGGCGCGGCTCACGTTCACCATCGTAGCGACCCGGCCGCCGCGGGGGACGGTGAGCGTCTGGCGCGTCTGGTCACTGACGTTGTTGCCGTTCACGTTCGGGATGCCGGTGACCGTGGCGGCGGCGACGGGAGTCAGTTCGAGGCGGAAGAAGTAGTCCGGCCCACCCTTCTTCAGGTGGTCGGTCACGTACAGGACGTAGTCCTTGTCTTCCGGAGCCGTGAAGCGGAACGCGCTGTCGGGTCCGTTGGCGTCGTCGTTGCCGGTCAGGTACTGGCCGGTGGCGTGGGCGACGTGCATCACCGGGTCGAGCGCCGAGCCGAGCCGGCGGGCGAAGCACTGGGCGTCGAAGACTTGCCCCTTCTTCGCGGCGAACTTGAAGTGCTTCGACTCGCCCGGCTTCGACACGACGCCGTGGAACGCCCCAGGGGCGGTGCCGGGCGTGGCCGTGGCGAAGTCGAGGTTGGTGCCCGACTCGACGACGCCGGGCAACTCGTTGACGCGCACCTTGAAGCCGGTCGGGTTCGTCCCCTCGGGGGTGACGCAGTGCAAGCGGAAGTGCGGGTCGGCGACGGCCGGGAGCTTGATTTTCTGCACGATCTCGCCGGCCGGGTCGCCGAGGAAGCGGAACGTGACCTCCTCGCCCGGCTTGCCGCCGGCGGGGACGACGGCCGTCGGCCGGGGGAACGTGCCGACGTGCAGCCGATACTTGCAGGCCCCGCTGCCGCCGTAGGCACTCTCGCGGACCAGCACCGTGTACTTGCCGTCGGCTGGGATGACGACCGAGCAGCCGGAGTCCTGGCCGAGCAGCGTCGAGTCGTCGTTGATGGCCAACTCGAAGCGGCGCGAATCGAGAATCGCGACGAACGGATCCCAGAAAGCGACGCCGAGTCGCATCCCCTCGACTTCGACCGAGAGTCGCTGGCCCTTCTTGCAATCGACGACGAAGTGGTCCACGTCTTCGCCGTTGACGACGCCGTGGACGGTGACGTTGAGCGGGATCGGCTGGGCCTGCTCGAACAGCGTGTTCGGCTCGACTTCGTTCACGATCGGTAACGCCCCGACCCAGAAGGTGCGCAGGTCGGAGAGGCCGGTCGCGGTCCGCAAACGGAAGCCGTGCTCGCCGAGGCGGCAGTCGGCGGGGATGGTCACGGCGAGTTTGACCGTCGTCGGGTTCACGACTTCGGTCTTCGCCACGACTAAACCGGGTGTGTCGAGCAGCACTTCGAGCGTGTCGGCGAGGTTGGCCCCGGTGAGCGTTAGCGCGACCTCGGTGCCACGCTGCGCACCCTTCGGCGTCACGTCGTTGAGGTTAGGAGACGCGGCGTAGGCCGGCCCCCCGGCGACGGCGAGGGCGATCAGCGTGGCGAAGGTGCGCGTCATGGCGGTGGCCCACAAGGTCGGCGGGGGAGGGGTTACGCCAGCAGGTCGGCGCGGGTGTGGCCTTCGCGGACGATGTCGATCGGCCGGTCGCCGGGCGACATCAGCTTCTTGTCGGCGTCGATGCCGAGGCAGGTGTAGACGGTGTGGGCCAGGTCCTCGACCCCCAGGGCGTCCTCGTCAGGCTCCGACGCCGTCGAGTCGGACTTGCCGTAGACGAGGCCCTTCTTG
>JANXTD010000241.1 GCA_025352585.1 Fimbriiglobus sp. | reverse complement strand
CCTGCCGCGGCTGGTCTACGCCGACTTCCTCGAAGAGACCGGCACGGCGGGCAACGTCGCCCGCGCCGAGTTCGTCCGCGCCCAAATCGAGTTGGCGTCCGGCGGCCTGGACGACGCCCGGCGGCTCGAGCTGCGCATCCGCGACAAGCTGCTGCTCAACGACCACATCAAGGCGTGGCTCGCGCCCTTGCGGGCCAAGGGCGAGGCGTTGCAGAACCCCGGCACGCACGGCCTGTTCCGCCGCGGCTTCGTCGAGACGGTCTGGATGCCGGCGACCGTGTTCACCTGGAAGGCCGCCAAGCTCTTCGCCCGCG
The DNA here is from genome assembly GCA_025352585.1 of Fimbriiglobus sp. Classification (GTDB taxonomy): domain Bacteria; phylum Planctomycetota; class Planctomycetia; order Gemmatales; family Gemmataceae; genus Fimbriiglobus. The sequence continues at coordinate 2,790 of JANXTD010000241.1, read as the reverse complement.
CCCCGGTGACCGAGTTGCGCGTGACCCGCACCACGCTCGTCGAACTCGAAGAGTTGCTGCGCGAGCCGACGGCGACCCGGCTGACGGCGCTCGACCTGTGCGACCGCCGGCTCGGCGACGGCGCGGTGCGGGCGGTCGTCGGCAGCGCGCTGCTGGCGAACCTGCGCACCCTGCGCTTGCGGGCCTGCGGGCTGACGGCCGACGCGGTCGAGTTGCTGATGGAGGCCCCCGCGGCGTGGCGGCCGGGGCGGCTCGAAGTCGGGCTGAACGCGATCCCGCCGGCCGGCCTGGCGACGTTGCGCGAGCGCTACGCCGCCGCCCTGGCGTGACCCGGCCCGGCGATTCGGACAAATGAAGAATTGGCGCTGGCGTTGCCGCCCGGTCATGAATTACACTGAGTTCCGACTTCGGCGGAAGCGCGGCGATTGCGGAACTGAACGGGCCGCGCGGCCGACGAAGTGTCAACACGTCTCGTAACGAGCGACAACGACCAACCCGAATCGTAGGGTCCGATATGACGAACGCTGTGCAACGGCTCCTCCCGTCCCGCCGCGGTGTCTTGATTCTGGGCCTGTTGGCCGCCGCCGTCGCGCTGGCCCCGGCCGCGCTGTTCGCCCAGGAAGACGGCTCGCCCGTCGCCGAGGCGGTCAAGGCCCAGGACAACATCTTCGTCCACATCATCAAGTCCGTGAGCTTCTTCTGGATCATCCTGCTGCCGACCTCCATCTGGCTCATCGCCCTGGTGGTGCTGCTGTCGCTCGACTTGCGCATGTCGGCGGCGATCCCGGCCGGCTTCGTGGACGAGTTCACCGACACGGTCAACAAGCGGAAGTTCAAGGAGGCCTACGACATGGCCCGCAACGACACCTCGTACCTCGGCCGCGTGCTGACCGCCGGCATGGCCCGCTTGCAGTACGGCATCGAGGACGCCCGCGAGGCGAGCACGAACACCCTCGAAGCGGTGAAGTCGGACAAGGAGCAGAAGAACAACTACACCGCCGTGATCGCGACTCTGGGGCCGTTGCTCGGCCTCGTCGGCACGGTGTTCGGCATGATCATGGCGTTCATGGAGTTGGCGGACGCCTCGAAGGCCCCGCAGCCGGCGAAGCTGGCCGACGGCATCTCGCACGCCCTGGCCGTGACACTCGTCGGCGTCGCGATCGCCGTGCCGGCGGTGGCGTTCAACACCTACTTCCGCAACCGCATCTTGCAGGTGATGCTCGAAGTCGGCTCGGTGTCGGACGACCTGCTGACGCAAATGTACCACAACTCGAAGAAGCCGGGCGGCGCGGCCCCGACGGCCCAAGTCGCGACCGCGGCCCCCGTGGCGGCGACCCCGGTGGCCCCGCGGTAGGACCGGGTGTCGGGTGTCGGGTTTGGGGTGTCGCAGAAGCCCGGCGCGCGTTGGCCTTGAGCCGGTCACTGGCCTGGCGTCTTGCGACACCTTTGAACCCTACGTCCGAGTCCGGTCCGCGACACCCCGAACCCGACGACTTGATAACGCCGAAGGCGTGGGACGTGGGGAGATCGCCCGAGTGCGGTCCGCGACACCCCAAACCCGACACCCGACACCCGGTTCTCGAGAGACTCCATGTCCGCCAGCGTTAGCCACGACAAGTGCGAGCCGAACCTGACGCCGCTGCTCGACGTGGTGCTCCAACTCGTCATGTTCTTCATGCTCTGCGCCCACTTCGTCACGGAGTCGGTCAACGAGCAGATCAAGCTGCCCGAGGCGATCGCGACCAAGGCGCTCGACAAGAACGTGCGCGACTTCTACATCCTGAACATCGACTCCAAAGGGGCGATCACCGTCGGGCAGGAGGTGTTCGAGACGCCGGCGAAGCTCAACGGCTTCCTGAAGAACCAGATGGACCTCGACAAGGCCCGCACCAAGCCGGCCGAGTGGGAGAAGGGCCGGGGCCGCTCGGTCATCATCCTCCGGGCCGACCAGCGCTGCAACTTCAAGCAGGTCAACGACGTGATGGAGGTTTGCCGCCGGGCCCAATACTTCAACTTGCAACTGCGGGCGACTACCAAAGACGCCTCCTGAACACGCCCCCTCGCAACTGACCCGAACGCCGCCCCCGAGAGCCTTGTCATGGCCAGTAGCCGCCGCAGCCGCCACAAGCCCGGCGAACCGACCGCGCCCGACATGCCGATCGTGCCGATGCTCGACATGTCGTTCCAGCTCATGTCGTTCTTCATCCTGACCTTCCACCCGATGCCGTCGGAGGCGCAAATCGCCCTGGCGCTGCCCAAGCTCGAGGGGGGCGGCGACAGCGTGCCGATGGTGAGTGTCGAGGTCGAGGTCGAGGACGTGGTCATCCAGATCTTCGCCGCCGACAACGGCAACGTCGTGAGCATCAAGTCGGCGTCCAAGAACGGCGACGTCGACCTGGGCAGCGACACCAGCAAGCTGTTCAAGTTCTTGCAGGACAAGGCCACGGCCGCCAAGGGCGGCGACGCGACCAAGAAGGCCCCGAAGCTGAAATTCGAGATCGCCGAGCGCCTGAACTACCAGATCGTGGTGAAGCTGCTCGACGAGGGCCGCCGCGCCGGCTACGACCGCATCAGCCCGACGCTGCTGGGGCCGGGCGGGGGGGCGAAGAAGTAAGTCAGCCGGATATGGGGCGTGGGGCGTGTCAGATCGGGGGTCGGGTGTCGGGTGTCGGGTAAACCTTACCACACCCGATGAATCTGTTTAACCACACCCGATGCCGCATACCCCGCACCCTGTCCAAGGAACTCTCTGCCGCCTCGGGGCGTCGCAAGGGGTAGAGGATTCGCCCA
>JANXTD010000219.1 GCA_025352585.1 Fimbriiglobus sp. | reverse complement strand
GGCGATCAGGGCGTGGCCCAGTTGCTCGACGTAGTCGTAGTTGAACACGTCGGCCGCCGGCGGGGCTGACGACGCCAGGAACTCGCCCTCTCGCAGCGTCGAGTACAGTTCCGACTTGAGCATGACGCCCGCCGGGTCTTGCGGCTGCGCCGCCAGGTGCCGCTCGACCGTGGCAATCGCGTCGAGCCGCCGGCCGGGGCGGGCGAGTTCGCTTTGGCCCAGCCGCTTCACCAGCTCCGGGTGGACGCGCAACGCCAGGTCCCACGCCGCGAACAGCACACTGTCGCGCACCGGCCCCGGCTGCTCCGCCGGGTCGAGAGCCGCGGCCAACTCCGCCGCGGCGGCGTCGAACTGCCGGCCGTGCGCCAGGCCGACGGCGCGCAGGTAGCGCACGCGCGGGGTCAGGTCGGGCCGCTGCCGGGCGACGATGTCGAGCATCCGCAGAGCGTCCTCGCGCGACTTCTCCGACGGCGGCTCGGCCCCGATCAACGCGGCGGTGACCGTTTCGAGGCAGTACTCGACCGGCAGCAGTTTCGCCGTCTCGTCGTCGATGGCGCGGGTGTCGAGTGACACCATGAGCTTGCGCACCCCGTCGGCTGCGAGGCGGTTGCGGCGGTCGAGTTGCAGCACCCGGCCGAAGCTCACCAACGCCTCGCGGTACCGGCCCAGCGACAGGTAGGCGTAGCCGCGCAGGTTGTGCTTGAAGGTCGTCAGCGCGGGCAGCAGCTTCGTCGAGTAGACGAAGTACGCCACGATCGGGATGAGGAAAATCAGCTTGTCGAAGTGCTCCGGCAACTTCGAGTCGAGGCGCAGCAGGTACAGCCCGGTGCCGCCGGCCGTGCAAATCGCGGCGATCTCGACTTCCGACTCCTCCGCCTCGCCGGCGAGCGTCAGCAGGTAGAAGAACGGCAGGCCGAGGAGCAGGGAGATGCCGAACTGCCGCTGCGGCGCGGCCCCGTCGAGGGTCGGGATCTGGTCGAGGTAGTGGATCGCCAGGTACGTACTGACGCCGCCCAGCACGAGGCCGAAGGTGAAGCGGTAGTACCAGTCGCGGACCTGCCGCAACTGGTACAAACCGAAGCCGACGAGTGCCCCGGCCGCGGCTGCTGCGCCCACCAGCCAGGCGCGGCCGTCGGGCGGGTCGGTCTCGCTCAGGACGCCCCAGGCGAAGCCGCCGATCAGGCCGGCGTACAGGAAGTACGAACTGTTGAGCAGTACCAGTAGCACGAAGCCCGGCGGGTTGGCCCTCGGCCGGAAGCCGCGGCGTAGTTGGAGCGCGACGCCCCCGACCAAGCCGAGCGCGAGGCCGCCGAGGCCCCAGGCGAGGACGCGCGCGAAGGTGCCGCCGTCGGGCTGGAGCAGCGCCAGGTACGACCACAGCCCCAGGAAAACGCCCTTGGCCATGTACTCGCGCAGGACCGGATTCATGAGGCGACTCGCTCCCGTGGGGACAGCGCCGCCCCCCGACTCGCGGCCGGCGCTTCGCAATCAGGATATGAGCCGGCGCGGTTGCCGCGGCGGCGGCGGCGATTGTGAGAGCCGGCGGATTTCCGTATCGCGTTGCGCCGGCCGTCGATAAAGTGTGCCTCATCGCGTGGGGGGTTGGCCCCCGCGCCGCGGCGATTCGGCAACTCGGGGGCTTGAGACTGATGGTGCGTCAATTCGGTCGGCGGCTGGTGGGCCTGGCGGCGTTTGCGTTCGGGGTGCTGTTCACGGCGGGGGCGATCCTGGCCGAGCCGCGGCCGGCGGAAGACTTCGCCAGCGTTCACGACATCATGAAGAAGGGCCACGGCAAGAAGGGCCTGCTGAACCAGATCAAGGACGGCGTGAAAACTGAGAAGTGGGACGACCTCGCCAAGCCGGCCGCGGAACTCAAGAAGTACGGCGCGGACCTCGGCAAGAACCAGCCCGACAAGGGCGAAGACGCCTCGTGGAAGAAGCTCAGCGGCGAGTACAAGACGATGATGCTGGCCATCGCCGACGGCGTCGAGAAGAAGGACGCGAAGGCGACCAACGAGGCGCTGACCAAAATGAACAAGTCGTGCAAGGCCTGCCACGACGGGCACAAGTAGTGGGAATCGGGTGTGGGGTGTCGGGCGTCGGGTTTCGCAGAACGACGATGGGGCCGGGCGTGATACCCACGCTCGTAGACCTTCGACCCAGTGGTTTGATGTGCGTCGTGACCGCAAGGTCATTGCCCGCAAAAGGGCGAGATCGGGCGGAGCGGACCTGGCAGCCAAGATTGCCGGCAAAAGTGCCACAACATGAGGTCAG
>JANXTD010000218.1 GCA_025352585.1 Fimbriiglobus sp. | reverse complement strand
GTCCCCGCCCGCTTCGACCCTCGCTCGCGCGTCGGGCTAACAAGAGTCGCCTGCGGCGGAGAGACCGAAGTCCGACAATCGCTCACGCTCTTGACTCGCCCTCGCTACACGCCCTTGGCCTGGTCGCGGACTTCGCCCTTCGGCAGGTTCGGCGTCGACTTCAGGATCGCCGTCATGTTGCGCTTGTACGCCTCCACGCCCGGCTGCCCGTACGGGTTGATGTGCGCCAGCCGGCCCTCCATCACCGTCGCCAACATCAGCATTTGCAGCAGTTGGCCGACGGTGTGCTCGCTCAAGACCGGCAAGACGATGTCGGCGGTCGGCCGGGCGGCGTCGGCGTAGGCCTGGTTCGCCCCGTTCAGCGCCGCCTCTTGCAAGTCCGGCAGCCCGCGGCGGCTGATCGCGTTCAACTCGTCCTCGTTGCGGTCGGACATGCCCAAGACGATCGCCGGGTGCTTCTGCGTGCGGACGATCAGGTTGTTGATCATCTTGTCGCGCGGGCCGTCCTGGTGCTGCTGGCCGCGCGAGTGCAGGTCGCGGGTGTACACACTCGTGAGCGGCGTCGGGCCGCGGCCGAGCTTGCCCAAACTCTCCGCGAGCAGGTGGTCGTACCAGAACCCCACCGACTCGAGTTTCTTCGAGTAAACCGCCATGACCCGCGTCGTCTTCTTCGCCTCGGTCGCCATCAGGTGGTTGACCGCGGCGAACTGCATCACCGGGTTGCGGTCGAACGGCTCCTCCAAAAATCGCTTCGTCATCGCCGCCGCGCCCAAGAGCAGCGCCCGGATGTCGAGGCCCATCGCCGCGGCGGGCAGCAGTCCCGCCGGCGTGAACACGCTGTAGCGGCCGCCCACGTCGTCGGGGATGGTCAGGATGTCGTCGTCGGGCAGCCCCTCGGCCTTGGCCAGGTCGCGCAACTTACCCTTCGGCCCGGTGACCGGCACGATCAGCTTCTTGAGCCACTCCGACTTCAGCCCGTAATACTTGGCCGCCTCACCGCGCACCGCCCGGTACGCCGCCGCAGTTTCGAGCGTGCCGCCGGACTTCGAGACGACGACGACGGCCCAACGCTCCTCCGGCGTCTCCGGCTCGACGCAGGTGTTCTCGAGCAGTTCGAGCAGGTCGGCGAGGGCGTCGTTGTCGACGTTGTTGCCCTCGAAGTAGAAGCGCGGCTTGCCGATGCGCAGGTTGCGCGGCAACTCGTTGTGGTAGGTGTGGCACAGGGCGTCGAAGAGCGCCTTCGCGCCCAGGTAACTGCCGCCGATGCCGAGCACCACCACGCGGTCGGCGTTGTCGCGCAGCCGCTGGGCGACGCGGTTGACCTTGCCGAGTTCGGAGGCGTCGCCCTTGCGGCGGAAGGCGTCGAGCAGTTTCTGCGGCCCGTCGATGAACCCGGCTTGCAGCGGCAGGAGGTCGGCCGACGGGTTGGTCAGCTCGCGCTCGGCGGCGACCCGGCCGCGCACGGCGTTGAGGATCGCCCGCATCGGCTCCAGCCGGTCGGCGGCGAGCAGGTGCTGCGACTGCAACTCGACTAAGGGCGTCCACGGCTCCGGCGGCGGGGCGAGCAGGCGCTTGTAGTCGTACTCGATGTTCTCGTCGGGCAGTTGCATGACACTCGTTCCGCGGGAGTTGCGACAATTCTTGTCGCTACTGTACGCCACGCCACGGCGGGCGTAAACTTCTGCCCATGAACATCCACGAATTGATCGGCGAACTTCGCGAGCCGGCGAAGACCAAAATCGTCCTCCTGGTCGCCGACGGCCTCGGCGGGCTGCCGATCGTCAAGGGCGGGAAGACCGAACTCGAGACCGCGCGGGTGCCCAACCTCGACGCCTGCGCCGCCGAGGGTGTGAGCGGCCTCAGCACCCCGGTCCTGCCGGGGATCACCCCCGGCAGCGGCCCCGGCCACCTCGGGCTGTTTGGCTACGACCCGCTGGAGTACCGCATCGGCCGCGGCATTTTGGAGGCGCTGGGCATCAACTTCGCCGTCGGGGCCAGCGACGTGGCGGTGCGCGGCAACTTCTGCACGATGGCCGCCGACGGCACGATCACCGACCGCCGCGCCGGCCGGCCGACGACGGCGCGCTGCGTCGAGGTCGTCGAGAAGTTGCGGGCGATCACGCTGCCGGGCGTCGAAATCTTCGTCGAGCCGGTCAAGGAGCACCGCTTCGTGCTGGTGTTCCGGGCCGTCGGCCTGGGCGGGCACGTCAACGACACCGACCCGCAGGTCACCGGCGTCGAGCCGCTGCTGGCCGCGGGCAAGGACGCGCCGAGCCAACGCACCGCCGAGTTCGCTAACGCGTTCATGGCCCTGGCCCGCGAGGTGTTGCGGCACGAGCCGGACTGTAGCGGCGCGGTGTTACGCGGCTTCGCCACCTACCCGTCGATCACGACCTTCGCCGACCTGTACGGCCTCAAGCCGGCCGCGATCGCCGTCTACCCAATGTACAAGGGGTTAGCCCGGCTCGTCGGCATGGACGTGCTCGACGCCGGGCAAACCCTGGCCGACCAGGTCGCGCGGCTGAAGGCGAGTTGGGACGCCTACGACTTCTTCTTCCTGCACTACAAGTACACGGACAGCACCGGCGAGGACGGCAACTTCCCCGCCAAGGTGGCGATGATCGAGAAGCTCGACGCGATCGTGCCGGAGATTCGCGCGCTGAACCCCGACGTGCTGATCGTGACCGGCGACCACTCGACGCCGAGCAAGTTCAAGTCGCACTCGTTCCACCCGGTGCCGACGGTGATCGTCGCCCCGGACACCGCGCGCCCCGACGGCAACACGTCGTTCAGCGAGAGCGCCTGCCTGCGCGGCGGCCTGGGCCACTTCCCGGCGATGCACCTGATGCTGCTGGCGATGGCCCACGCCGGCCGCTTCGGCAAGTACGGGGCGTAAAAGGTCTTGGCTCGCCGAGAAATCGAGAGATTTTTATGCCGCCGGGCCGCGCGATCTCCGTGTTCCTCATCGACGGCGTGCCCGAAGGCCGCGTCATGTGCGAACTCTTCAACTGGACCGGCAAGGGCTACAAGGTTCCGCGGCGGATGCTCAAGGAGTCCGCCGACCGGGCGGCCCTGTTTAAGGCCGGCGTCTACTTCCTGTTCGGCCGCGACGAGGGCCGCAACGAGATTAACGCGGTGTACGTCGGCGAGGCCGAGTCGGTCTACCGCCGGCTGCCCGCGCACCAGGACAAGGACTTTTGGACCGAAGTCCTGGTGTTCGTGAGCAAGGATGACAACCTCAATAAGGCCCACATCAAGTTCCTCGAACACACCATCCACGCCAAGGTCCGCGAGGCCGGGCGTTACGAGTTGAAGAACTCGAACACGCCCAACAAGCCGGAGATTTCCGAAGTCGATCAGGCGGTGATGACGGAGTTCCTGGCGAACCTCCAACTCCTCACCGGGGCGATGGGCTACAAGCTCTTCGAGCCTCTCATCAGCCCGACGACGGCCGCCGTCGAGACGTACACCCTACAGAACGCCCGCGGGGCCGACGCGAGGGCGGTGTACACGAGTGACGGCATGGTCGTCCTGAAAGGCTCGTTCGCCACGCGCGACGAGGTGAACTCCGTGGGCGACTCGACACGCAAACTCAGGAAACAACTGATTACTGATGGTATCCTGTCGCTTGATGACAGCCGGTTGATGTTCACAACTGATCACTTGTTTTCGAGTCCTTCTACAGCCGCGTCCCTCGTGTCAGGAAGTCAAGTGAATGGTTGGGCGGTATGGAAGGATGAGGCCGGCAACACGCTTAAAGACAACGAAGCCCCGGCCGCGCCGCCTATCGTGGACCCGGAACCCTTCGACGACGATTGACGGCTCCGCCGCAGGCGCGGCGAGCGGCGGACGTCAATCGTGGACCCGGAACCCTTCGACGACGATTGACGGCTCCGCCGCAGGCGCGGCGAGCGGCGGACGTCAGTCCGCTGTTCCCCCCGGCGTGGTGACGACTGGCCCGTGTCTGAAAACAGCGGCCCGACGCCACGACGCTCGCCTGGAAAGTCCCTCTCACGAAACTGCCGCGTCACGCCACCCTGAAATCGGTGAACGACATGCCCCGCCGCGACCGCTACAACGAGACCCACGACGACTTCGACGACCGGCCGCGGCGGGGCGGGTCGCGGCACGAGTACCCCGAAGGCAGGCCGGGGCTGGCCACCACCGCCGCGGTCTTCTGGCTCCTCTCGGCGGCCGTCCTGTCCCTCTCGCTCCTCTTACGCACCGTTTTCGTGGTCGCGAACGTCGTCCGGGAGCGCGACGCCGGGTACCTCTGCGGCGGCGCGGACCTGATCCTCGTGCTCGGCATCGCCATCTTCTCCGCCATCGCCGGCGTCATGACGCTCCGCGGCACGGCCCGGTCGCAGACCTGGTT
>JANXTD010000191.1 GCA_025352585.1 Fimbriiglobus sp. | reverse complement strand
GGTCACGGCGTCGTCGGCGGTGTACGCGCGGCACGGTTCGCAGAGTCGGGCCATCGGGACACTCCGGGCGGGCGTGGGACACCATGTCTAGCACCGCAACGGCGAGCCGACCGTGATAGTGCCCCGAATCTCTTGCGGTTTTTCCCGCGACCTTCGGCCACGATCCGCGATACTGACGGTCCCCGCCCCGCCACCAGGAACCGCTGCCATGCCCTTCCGCGCCGCACTTCTGGCCACGCTGTTCGTCGGACTGGTCGCCCACGCCGAGGAGCCGAAGCCGGTCGGCCGTGGGCGTGTGCTGCCGGGGCTGGGCCAGGACGGGCTGGTGCAGTTGCCTAACCAGTGGAAGTTGAACCCGGCCGGCCGGCAGACCGAGGTCGGCGACCTGCCGGTGAACATCGCGGTCCACCCGTCGGGGCAGTTCGTCGCGGTGTTGCATTGCGGCATGCGTGAGCACGAGGTCGTCGTAATGGCGACCGGGGCGGCCGGGGCCATCGCGTCGCGGACGGTCGTGAAGCAGGCGTTCTACGGGCTGGCGTTCTCGCCCGACGGTAAGCAACTCTACACCAGCGGCGGCGAGTTCGACGTGGTCCACTTCTGGGACTTCGACAAGGGCACGCTCCACAACGCCCGCACGCTGGAGGTCAAAACGCCCGGTCGCAAGACCGTCCCCGCCGGGCTGGCCTTCGACGCCGCCGGCCGGGAACTGTTCGCCGCGGGGCTGTGGGCCGACTGCCTGATCCGCGTGCCGCTCGACAACCCGGCGAACCCGGTCGTCATCCCGCTCACGCCCAAGCCGGCCGTTGTTGACGCGCCGAAGGGTGAGCCGGCCAGCCCGCCGGACGGCCGCAAGGAGCCTGGGGCGAAGCCAAAAATTGAGGACGAGTACGGCGGCACCCGGCCCGTCGCCGGCAACACCTTCCCGTACGCCGTGCTGGTCGAGCCGGGCAAAAAGCGGGCGTTCGTGAGTCTCTGGGGAGCGTCCGCCGTGGCCGTGATCGATCTCGAAACGAACGCCGCCACGTCGCGCTGGGCCACCGAGGCACACCCCACGGAAATGCTGCTGTCGCCCGACGGCAAGGCGTTGTACGTCGCCTGCGCCAACTCGACGCAGGTGAGTGTCTTCGACCCCGCGACAGGCAAGCCGTTGCAGACGATTAACGCCGCGCTCTACCCGCTCGCCCCCAACGGCAACACGCCCAACAGCCTGGCGATGACGCCCGACGGGGCGATGCTCTTCGTCGCTAACGCCGACGCCAACAACCTCGCGGTGTTTAACGTCACCGACCCCAAGGAGGCCAAGCCGATGGGGTTTGTCCCGACCGGCTGGTACCCGACCTCGGTGCGCTACAACGCGCTCGACAAGTCGCTGTACGTCGCCAACGGCAAGGGCATCGTCTCGAAGGCCAACCCCAGCGGCCCCAACCCGCTCGTGCCGGCGTCGCGCAACACCGGCGAGTACATCGGCACGCTGCTGCGGGGCACTGTGAGCACCATCCCGATGCCCACACCCGCGACGCTGGCGAAGTTCACCAAGGCGGCCTACGAGTGCAGCCCGCTGCGTCCGGGCGACGCGGTGCGCAACGAGAACGTCGCGGCGGGCAACCCCATCCCGCGCAAGCTCGGCGACCCGTCGCCGATCAAGTACGTCATCTACGTCGTCAAGGAGAACCGCACCTACGACCAGGTCTTCGGCGACCTGGCCGCACGCAAGGTCAGCCCCAAGGGCAACGGCGAGCCGGGGCTTTGCCTGTTCCCCGCGGACATCACGCCGAACCACCACAAGCTCGCCGACGAGTTCGTGCTGCTCGACAACTTCTACGTCGATGGCGAAGTCTCGGCCGACGGCCACGAGTGGTCGATGGGGGCTTACGCGACCGACTTCGTCGAGAAGCTGTGGCCGCTGAGCTACCGCGGCAGCCCCGGCAAGGTGTTCGGCTACCCGAGCGAGGGGGCGCAAGACGCCGCGGCCCGCCCCGCCGGCGGCTACCTCTGGGACCGCGCCGCCGAGGCCAAGGTGACTTTCCGCAACTCCGGCGAGTGGGTCACCAACGGCACCAAGAAGCCCGACGGTACATTTAACCCCGGCGTCGCCACGGTCAAAACGCTCGAAGGCCACATCGACCCCGAGTTCCGCGGCTACGACCTCGACTACCCCGACGTGAAGCGGGCCGAACGCTTCGTCAGCGAGGTGCAACGCTTCGAGAAGCTCGGCGACATGCCGCGGCTGCAAATCGTCCGGCTGCCCAACGACCACACCTCCGGCACCCGCGTCGGCAAGCCGACGCCGACGGCCCAGGTCGCCGACAACGACCTCGGCTTGGGGCTGCTCGTCGAGGGCGTGTCGAAGTCGAAGTTCTGGGCGGAGACGGCCATCTTCGTCATCGAGGACGACGCCCAGAACGGCCCCGACCACGTCGACGCCCACCGCACCGTGGCCCTGGTGATTTCGCCGTACACCAAGCGAAACCACGTCGATTCGACGCTGTACTCGACCACGAGTATGCTGCGGTCGATGGAGCTGATCCTGGGGCTGAAGCCGATGAGCCAGTTCGACGCCGCCGCCCGGCCGATGTACGACGCCTTCCGGGCGACGGCGGACGTGACGCCGTACACGCACGCGGTGCCGAAGTACGACCTCAAGACGCTGAACGTCGCCGGGGCGTGGGGGGCGAAGCTCTCGGAGGGCTTCGACCTGACGAAGGAGGACCAGGCCGACGACTTGCTGTTCAACGAGGTGATTTGGAAGTCGGTCAAGGGAGCGAAGAGTATCATGCCGGCACCGGTCCGCGCCGCGTTCTTCCTGCCGGTCAAGGCGAAGTAAATGTTCCTCGGCATCGAGATCGGCGGCAGCAAACTGCAACTTGCCGTCGGCCATGACGGGCGGTTGCTGAGTACCTGGCGCGGCAACGTCAACCTCGTCGCAGGGGCCGCCGGCATCCGCCGGCAGATCCTCGACGCCGTCCCCGAGCTGCTGCGAGACGCCGGCGTGGATCGATTAGCGTTGCACGCCATCGGAGTCGGCTTCGGCGGGCCGACCGACGACGCGACGCGCTCGGTCGTCACGTCGCACCAAGTTGACGGGTGGGACGACTTCCCCCTCGAAGACTGGTTGACAGAACATTTCGGCGTGCCCGCGTTCGTCTGCAACGACGCCGACGTTGCTGGCCTCGGAGAGGCGTTGCACGGGGCGGGCCGCGGGAAGTCGCCGGTGTTTTACGTCACCGTCGGCAGCGGCATCGGTGGCGGCCTCATCATCGACGGCCAGATCTACCGCGGCGTCGGCCGGGGGGCGGCCGAGATTGGGCACCTCCTCATCGACGGCGTCCACACGGCTGAAGATGTCGCCTCCGGTTTCGGTATCGAGCGCTACCTGCGCGACCACGTGTTGCCGTACACGACCGCCCGCGATCTTGGCGAGGCCGTCCACGCCCGTCGGCCAGA
>JANXTD010000152.1 GCA_025352585.1 Fimbriiglobus sp. | reverse complement strand
CGCGGACTGCCTCCTCGATACGATCACGCGCTTCATCGACGCGGCGAAGCTACCCCCCGAGCGGCAGGTCGTCGCCTTCGCCGCGGTTCCGATACCGTCCGCGTCGGACCCGCGCTACGCCCTCACCCGGATGCTACTCCCGGCCGGCGAAAAGGCCTGCGCGTTCTCCCTCCGTAGCCGGGGCGAACTCTCGGCCGTCGCCGTCGGCATCGCCTGCGAGCGGCACCGCCGCCGCTTCGGCCGCTGGCCCGTGAGCCTCGCCGACATCCCGAGGGACATCCTCCCCAACCTCCCGACGGACCCGTGCGACGGCCTGCCGCTGAAGTACCGGTGCCTCCCCGGCCGCGTCGTCGTCTACAGCGTCGGCCCCGACGGCGTCGACCACGGCGGCGACCTGAGCGAGGCCACGCCGAAGGAGAAGCGCGACTACGGCGTCCGCCTCTACGACGTGGCGCTACGCCGCCAGCCTGCCCCGCCGCCGGCTACATCCACCCCGGACGAAGTCGTGCCGTAAACTCTCCCTCTCTCCCGGAGTCTCCCGATGCGACGGTTCCTCACCTGGAAGCGACTCAGCGTCACGGCCGTCGGGCTGCTCGCGCTGGCGGTGCTTGCCCCCGCCGTCTACCTGCTCGTCGATCACTGGCAGACGCGGCGGGCGCTCTACTCGATCTACGCCCGGCTCGACCGCGACGACCCCGACTGGCGTCTCGATGACATCGTGCGGGCGACCAACGCCAAGCTGCCGCCGGACGACCGCAACCCCTTCGTCCTGGCGACCGCCGCGAACGACCTGCTGCCGGCGGACGCCAACAAGCGCTTCGAGGACTTCCCCGACTGGTCGAAGTCTCAGCCGAACGCCCTGCTCGACCCGGTCGTGAAGTCGAAGCTGCTCGCGGCGATGCGCGGCATGGAGCCGGCGCTGGACGCCGCACGCGACCTCGCCGACATGCCCGACGCCGGCGGCAACGTCATCGTGATGCCGGCCGACCCGCTGAGCCGGCTGATGCGGAAGGAGCAAGACTTACGCCTGACAGCTTCACTGCTGCGGGCCGACGCGACGCTGCTCGCCGAGGACGGGAAGATGGGCGAGGCGGTGCGGTCGGTGCGGGCCGCGCTCGGCACCGCCCGCGGACTCGGCGACGACCCGACACTCGTCGGCCAACTGGTCCGCGTGGCGTTGGGGTCGATCTCAGGCCGCGCGGCCGAGAGCGTGCTGAACCTCGGCGAGCCGGACGCCGGCCTGGCGGAGTTGCAGGCGGAGTTCCTCAAGGAAGCCGCCGCCCCGAAACTCCTCGTCGCCCTGCGCGGCGAGCGCGCGAGCGCCGAGGAACTCGCCGCGAACGTCCTGCCGCGGCGAATGTTCGGGCAGACGGACGCGGCCGGCCTGCTCGATGTCCTGACGCGCTACATCGACGCCACGAAGTTGCCCCCGGAGCAACAGGCCGCCGCCTTCCCCACTATCCCCCTGCCGCACGCGTCGGACCCGCGCTTCGTACTGACCCGGCTGATGCTCCCAGGCGTCGATAAGGTGTGCGCCGCCTCACGCCGCGGCCACGGCGAGTTGACCGCCGTCGCCGTCGGCATCGCCTGCGAGCGGCACCGCCGCCGCTTCGGGCAGTGGCCCGCGACGCTCGCCGACATCCCCAAGGACATCCTCGCCGCGGTGCCGGTGGACCCCTGCGACGGCCTGCCGCTGAAGTCCAAGCGCCTCCCCGACCGAATCGTCGTCTACAGCGTCGGCCCCGAGGGCACCGACCACGGCGGCGACCTCAACGACTCGTCGCCGCCAGCCCTGCGCGACTACGGCATCCGCCTGTACGATGTCCCGCAACGCCGCCAGCCCGCCCCGCCCGGAGCCACGCCGTGAGACGACTCCGCCTCAAGCACTTCGCCGTCGCCGCGGCCGTCCTCGGCACGCTCGCCCTGCTCGGCCTCGCCGGCCTCGTCGCCGACCGCTACGCCACGCGCCGGGCCGACGAGCGCCGGCTGGACGAGGCGTTCGCGAAGCTCGACGCCGACGACCCGGAGTGGCGCGTCGGCGGCGTGTCGAAGGTCCACAACGCGGCGATCCCCGACGACGACGCGGCCAACGTCACCAAGCTGACGGTCAGCGCCCTCGGCTGGCGGCCGGCGTCGGGGAAGTCGCGTCAGGCGGCGATCGACGCCAAGGAGATTCCCGACCTGGCGTGGGACGACGACCGCCTGCCGCACGACGACGAGTTCTGCTCGCTCTACGAAGTCCACCTCGACTCGGGCCGGGCGTACGGCGAGGCGTTCGCGGCGCGGAAGTTCCCGACGGGCGGCCTGCCGCTGCGCTGCGGCGAGCCGGACCCGTTCGCCACTTTGCTATTCGACCACCAGCGGATTCGCGAGGGCAGCATCCTGTTCCGTGACTACTCGGCAGTCGAAGCGTACCTCGGCCGCGGCGACGAGGCGTTGCGGGCGGCCGACGCCAGCCTGCACCTCGCGCAAACGTCGCTCTCGACCGACCCGCTGCTCATCTCGCAACTGATCCGCAACGCCTGCTGCTTCGTCGCCGTCGCCAGTGCCCAGAGGACGCTGGCCTGGTCGGAGCCGGCGGCGGGGTTGGCCGAGTTGCAGGCGGCGTTCGCCCAGGCGGCGACGGTGGACGGCATGACCGTCGCCGCGCGCGGCGAGCGGGCGATCGTGATGCGCGTCTTCGAGAACGTCCTCAGTGGGGCGTTGCCGGCGGACCACGTCGAGCGCAGCTTCCTCGGGGGCGGCGGGGCCACGAGCGATTGGGACCGCGTGCAGCGGCGGCTCAACGCCCCCAGCCGCGTGCGTCAGGCTCAGGGCCTGTTGGCGGTCCACAACGGACTCGTCGCGGCGATGAAACTTCAGGGGCCGCCGCGCCGCGCCGCCTGCCAGGCGGCCGTGGACGCGGCGAGTCCCGAGTCCGCCAAATTGACGCCGGGGATTATGAAGTGCCTCGAGGCCGACGACCGCTGCAAGTCGCGGCTGCTGTGTGCGTCCGTCGGCCTGGCCTGCGAGCGCTACCGCCGTCAGTTCGGCCACTTCCCCAAGACGCTCGCCGACATCCCCGCGGCGATCCTGCCGGCCGTCCCGACCGACCCCTTTAGTGGCAAGCCGTTGCTCTACAAGTTGCACCCCGAGGGGGCCGTCGTTTACACCGTCGGGCCGAACGGCACTTACCAGGCCGACGACGACACCGGCGGCTTGACCGTCCAGCAGGCCCAGCAGTCCGAATTCCGCCTGTGGGAAGTCGCGTCGCGCCGCCGGCCGCCGCTGCCGCGCTTCGACCCCGACACCGAGGAGCTACCCGACCTGCCGGTGGTGCCGTGACCCGGCACGTCACCCTCACGGAGCGTCGCCGCAAGGTCGTGCGGCTGACGCGGGCCGACGCCGTCAAGTTGCGCCGCGACTTCGCCGGCGTTGTCACGCTTTCGCTCGACGCGCGGCCGGGTTGCTACGAAGTCGCGGCCGGCGGCTCCGTCGGCTGCTTCGTCGCCGGCGAGACGCACTTCACGATCCGGCCGAAGTACCCGCTGACGTACCTCGACACCGCCGCCGGCCGGGACTTCACGCAAGGTCACGGCGACGAAGTTGCGACGACGCTGGCCCGCCGGCTCGTGCGCGAGTTTCGCGAACTGCTCGCCGCCGGCCTGCTGCGCGGCTACGCCGAAGAAGCGCTCCACTCGCCGACGATGCGCGGCCGCCTCGACTTCGCGGCGATGATGCGCGAGCCGTCGCGGCTCTTCCCGATCGTCGCCGACGAGTTCACGCTGGACTACGACCTGAACCGCGTGCCCAAGGCCGCCGCCGTCGCGCTACTGCGCTGCGACCTGCCGGCCGACGTGCGCGACTCCCTGACGCAAGTGACGCTCGCGCTCGCCGACGTGACGGCGGTGCCGCCGGCGTCGATCCGCTGGGGCGACTTCCGCCTCGACGCGCGAACGGCGCACTACCGGGCCGTGCTCAACACGTCGCGGGGGGTGCTGTGCGGCCTCGACGCCGGCGACGACTCGACGACGCGGCTGTTCAACCTCGCGGCGATCTTCGAGAACGAGTTAACGGCGCGACTCGCCGGCGACCGCATTGAACCGCAAAGTCCGATCGCTCTGGGAAGTGACGACGGCGGCCGGGAGATGCGGCCGGACTTCGTCGTCAACTCACCGGGCGGCGGGCCGGTCGCCGTGTGGGACGCCAAGTGGAAGACCCTCGGCCCCGGCGGGCCGGCCGACGACGACCTGCACCAGGTCCTGGCCTATGCGGCGGCGTTGGGCGTGCGCGAGTGCGGGCTGATCTACCCCGGCCGGCGTTCGACTTCGCGGGTCTGGGCGACGCCGTCGGGGCTGGCCGTCCACGCCGTCACGCTGCCGGTCACCGGCGACCCGCGGCGCTTCGAGGCGGCCGTGACGGCGTTGAGGCGGCGACTCCTGGCGTGAGCGTGCGGCGAAAGCGGGCGGTCGGCGCTTGCCTCGGGCAAACCGCGGCGGGTATGATACTGGCGTGACCGAACCCCCCTGCCCCGTTGCGCCTCTGGTCTTGAGGAACCGTTCGCGGTCGCCACGCCGGCCGGCCGTCCGCCGCTACTCGCATTGAAAGGCCGCCCTCGCCATGACCGCCGGAGCCTACTCGGCCCTCGACGCCAGTGTCCTTGTCTTGAACAAGCTGTTCATGGCCGTCCACGTCATCAGCGTGCGCCGGGCCTTCTGCCTGTTGGCCAAGGATCTCGCCGAGGTCGTGACCCTCGAAGAGGGCCAGTACATGACCTACGACTTCGGCACCTGGGCCGAGGTCAGCGAGTTCCGCGCGAAGAACTTCCGCCAGGAGGACGACGACTGGGTCCGCACGCCCACCACCGAGATCCAGGCCCCGCGCGTGATCCGACTGCTGACCTATGACAAAGTGCCGCGGCAGACGGTGAAGTTCAACCGCCGCAACATCTTCGCCCGCGACAACAACCAGTGCCAGTACTGCGGCAAGAAGTTCGTGCTGTCCGAACTGAGCCTCGACCACGTCACGCCGCGCAGCCAGGGCGGCCAGACGACGTGGGAAAACATTGTTTGCGCCTGCGTCGATTGCAACGTCCGCAAGGGCGGCCGGACGCCGAAGCAATCGACGATGACGCTGATCCGCAAGCCGGAGAAGCCGAAGCGCAGCCCGATTCTGAACCTGAAGTTGACGCAGAAGAAGTACCGGTCGTGGCAGTCGTTCCTCGACAGCGCGTACTGGAACGTCGAGCTGCGGTAACCGGCGGGTCGAACGGGGGGCGGACGGCCCCGGTCGCCTCGCCGGTCAAGAAGTGACTCGCGCCGCGGCGGGGATTCCGTAACATGCCCGCATGGTCGATACGCACATCCACGTCGTGCCGCCGAACCTGCCCGGCGTCGGGTCGCTCAACCCCGCTTTGCGCCTGCCGGCCGACGACATCGCCGCCAAGCTCCGCGAAGAGATGCGGGCCTCCGGGGTCCACACGGTGCTGGCGATGGGCGAGTGGAACTGCCAGCCCGGCGACCCGCTCGGCGTCCGCTCGACACTCGCCATTGCCGAGAAAGTGCCGGGGTTAAGGGCGATCGGCGTGATGGACCCGGCCCGCGGGCCGGACCGCGACCACTTGCGGGCCGTCGAGGCGGAGTTGAAGCTCGACCGCGTCGTCGCGCTGAAG
>JANXTD010000120.1 GCA_025352585.1 Fimbriiglobus sp. | reverse complement strand
TAAGCCACTCCTGGCTCACGTCGTATCGTGCGTCAATGTTGGGCTTGGCGTCGCCCGCCAGAAGGCCTGCCGCCAGTCCGCCAGCACTGGGCGGCAGCAGGAGCGTGCGGTTCGCCAGCAAAATGAATGGCTTCCCTTGCTTCCCTGTCAAGTCGATGTCGCCGAGGGTGCAGACCTGGACGCGGTCGTCGAGGCTCACGACCCAGACGGACAACTCCATGCCGCCCGGCCTCGCGGCGATCCGCTTCAACTGCTCTTGCGCCCGATAAGTCGGCACGCTCAACTTCTCGTGCGGCTTCAGGGGGAAGAGTTCGAGCGCGGCTTCCGCAGCCTTCTCCGCGTCGCCAGACTTGCCACTGGGGTCGTACGCCTCCAGAACCTCACGGGTCAGCAATTCGACCTCCTCGCGCCAGGCGACCGTCGTCTGCGGCGGGTCGGAGTCGCTGACGCCGTGCAGGTACGGCTCGACCTCCGGGCGGCCGGGCAGCTTGCCGCGCACGGTGGTCAGCGACCAGGCGTCGAAGAGGATGTCCGACACCGGCAGGATCTCCGGCAGCGGGGCGAAGGCGGCCAGCCGCGCCGCCGGGTCGAGCCGGTTCAGGGCCGCGGGGCAGGCGTCGCTACGCAACTGCTCGAGCAGCGCGAGCGTGAGTTTCCGACGCTGCTCGAACGGCTTGTCGGCCTCGAAAGTCTTGGGGTGATAGACGTGGACGGTGCTGTTGTCGCGCGTGCCGTAGCGGTTGAGGCGGCCGAGGCGTTGGGCCATGCTGTCGAAAGTCGCGAGGTCGCACACCATGTCGTCGGCGGACAGATCGACGCCGACCTCGCCGGCGCTCGTGCAGACGAGGTAGACCGTTCCCGTCGCGACTTCGCCGCCCGACTCCGGCTTGAAGCGGCGGAAGACCAGGCTCTCGACGAGTTCGTCCCGCTCGAGGCCTCGCAGCGTGCCGGTGAGTTGCCGCGTCGAGTCCTTGGGCAGCTTGGCGACGACCTTCTCGACATCATCGACCCGCCGCAGGAACACGACGACCGCCCGGCCGCGGTCCTTGAAGGTGAGCGCCTTCGCGGCGATGGCCTCGGCCAGCTTCTTCTCGTCGTCGAGCGGCACGACGTGCAACTTCTTGAAGGCGTTGACACGGGCGTTGACGATGGCGTTGCCGAAGTCCGCGTCGCCCAGCCCGAACGGCAACTCCTCGCTGTCGCCGCGCGAGGTCGCCGACAGTTCCATGACGCGGAACTTGCCGAACTGGTGCTCGCCGCAACGCGTTTGCTCGGCCTCGATCGCCGTGAGGAGCCGCTGGAAGGCCGGCTCGAGGTGGGCCTCGTCGTGGACCAGCAGCGCGTCCTGGCCCAGGAAGCCGGCGTGGAGCGGCTTCGACTTGAAGCCGACGCCGTAGCCCGAGAACAGCAGCCGGCTGCCGATCATGTCCACCGTGCCGCAGACCACCGCCGGGACCGACGGGTCGGCCGACCACGCCCGGTTGTCGGCGAACTGGCCCCGCAGCGTACTCAGCGTCAGCGGCGTTCCCGACTCCCCCCCGAGTCGCAGCGCCAGTTCGACCAAAATCTCGGGGCGCGGGCCGAAGTCGCCCAGGAGTTTGGCCCGCATCTCTTCCACGACCGTCGTCGTCTGGTCCACGACGGTGCGGCGGTTGACGACGTAGACGAGTCGCCGCGGGGTCGCGAGGGGGAAGTTCGCCAGCGCGATCAGCCAGACGGCGATGACGTGCGTCTTGCCCAGCCCCGTCGGCAAGTTGCAGACCTTGGGGAAGCACACCGCTGCGAACTCGGCGTAGAGCGCCCGCTGCCACGGGAACGGCGGGTGGCCCGTTAGGGCGCGGAAGGCGGCGTCGAAGTCGAGCGGTGTCATTTTGCCCTCCGGACTGCTACGATAGAGGAAGAGTTTTTCAGGATGTCGCGGGAGCGTGGTAATCGGCCAGACTTCCGTAGGCGTGTCATGGCGTGCAAAACGTCTCGCTCAAGTTTTTCGACGCCGGCTTCCTGAACGCGAGCAAGAAACAACGTCCGGAACTCCGGATCCTCCACTATGTCTTCGAGGGAGATACGATACTGCAAGACAACGGACCGATAGACTGAGACAAGAGCTTCTTCCATGACTGCACTCCTAGTTGCCTGCTACGCATAATGCCTATAAGGTCACCGTGGACATAGTACCGTCCCTCGTCCGTTAGGGCGAAACGATTTCGCGAGACCGAGTGAGAAGGATGCCAGCGGGATAGACGTAAAGTCATGGCTACATTTAAGTTAGGCGTGCTGAGTAGCGCGAGTTTTTTTCCGTATTTTTCTTCCACGACACCGATGTCGTGGCCAAATTTAAGCGAATGTTGACTATACTCCGAGGCGGCGTCAAAGACGAGCGGTGGCATGGCGTCGGGGTCCGTCGGGTTCAAAAGCACCGTTCGGGCAACGCCGAAGTGTGCTTACCCTACGGATTGGTTCGACGAGTGACGGTGTGACAACTCTGGAAACGGATTGTTCCGAATTCGCGGCGACTGCCCGACCGACACTCCTCCGTAGGGCGTCAGTCTGGCAAGTCCATGATCGGTCGATTTAGCCGACGAAAACGCCGGCGTCGAGGGCGACCCCGCCGAAGGGGCTGAGCGCCTGGGCGGTCGCCGGCTCGGCCCCGGACGGGAAACTGCGGCCCAAGTAGACGCGCACCAACGCCGGCAAGCGCTCGCCGCTCGCCGTGATCAGGTCGGCCCGGCCGTCGCCATCGATGTCCTTGACCGCCAACCGCACCCCGCCGCGCGAGGCGGTGTCGCCGGCGACGAAGAAGTTGGCGACCGGGGCGGCCTGCGCCGCGGCCGCGCCGGACGTCAGCAGCGTGTTGCCGTCGAGGGCGAAGACGCGCGGGCCGCCGCCGGGGCCGCCGCCGAACACCACTTCCGCCTTGCCGTCGCCGTTCAGGTCGCCGACCGCTGCGACGACGCCGTTGCGCAGTTGCAGCGCGTCGTTGCCGGGGAAGGCGAAGAAGTCGCCGACCAGCCGCGTCGGGTTGGCCTGCGCGAACAGCGTGCGGCCGTCGAAGAGCGCGACCCGCGGGCCGCCGCCGAAGCCGGCCGCGACGACGAGGTCGGGGGAGCCGTCGCCGCTCACGTCGCCCACGGCGACCCGCGCGCCGCCGCGGAACGCGGTGTCGTCGATGCCGAAGAAGTTGGCCCGCAGCGCGACCGCGCCGTTGACCACGTCGAAGACCTGCACCCGGCCGCCGCCGCCCACGTCGGGGCTGACGACAACCTCGGCCTTGCCGTCGCCGTCGATGTCGGCCGCGGCGACGAACAGCCCGCCGGTGAATGTCGATTCGTAAATCGTCGTCGCGGCGAGCAGGTCGGCCCCGGTCGCGCCATCGACGACGCGCACCAGCGAGCCGCCGCCGGCCCCGATCGCGTAAACCCGGTCGGGCACGCCGTCGCCGTTCACGTCGCCGACGGCCCCGCGTACCAGCGCCGCCGACGCGCCGAAGGGCGTGAACGGGGCACCGGCGGCGTACTGCCCGGCGGCGCTCACGTGGTAGGCCTTCGCCGAGTTGCCGCTGCCGCTCACGAGCAGTTGGTGTCTCCCCGC
>JANXTD010000108.1 GCA_025352585.1 Fimbriiglobus sp. | reverse complement strand
CGCCACTCGGACCACCGCTTCGAGTGGACGCGCAGCGAGTTCGCGGCGTGGGCGGCCGAGGTGGGCGCGGCCCACGGCTACGCGGTGGCGTTCCACGGCGTCGGCCCCGAGCACGCCGAGCTGGGCACGCCGACGCAAGCGGCCGTGTTCACCAGGTGATATCCAAAACATTGGCCGCAGAGACGCAGAGACGCGGAGAAATCCAAATTCAAGTTTTGGTCTTCTCCGCGCCTCTGCGTCTCCGCGGCTAAACGTATTTTTACGCCCCTACATTTTGGTATCATCGCCGGACCCTTTCCCCGGAGTCCCCGATGCTCACCACCCTGCACGCCGGCGAGCGCGACTGGCTGACCGCCGTCGTAGCCGCCCCGCTCGACGACCTCAAGAAGCTCGTCTACGCCGACTGGCTCGAGGAGCGTGGCGACCCCCGCGCGGCGTTCCTGCGCGGCTACGTCGAGGCGGCGAAGTCGATGGACCCCGCCAAGCTGCCGCCGGCCGATGGCCTGCCCGAAGAGTGGCTGGCCCTGATCGGCTACCGCATCACGCAACTGCTCGCCACCACCGCCCCCGCGCTCCGGGACGCGGCGTTCCGACTTGCGCGGCCGGCCCTGCGGCTGATCGAGACGAAGGTCAAAGAGGAGACGCTGCCCGACGGCGTGAGCAAGCTCGGCGGCCGGCCCGACCTGCCACCGGGCTTCGCCTGGCCGACCGGGCATGATTGCAAGGCGAACTCGCACATGTCAGACTCAGATGTCCACGCCTACCCGGACGGTCTCGCCGGCTTCCTGGGGCAGATCAATCTCGGCGAGATCGCCCACACCCAGGCCGCGAAGGTATTGCCACCGAAGGGACTCCTGTCGTTCTTCGCCTACGAGGATTACGAGGGAGAAGAACCCTGCACCCTCGGGGCAAGGTGTTTCTACTTCCCCGACGTGACCGCGCTGGCCCGCACGAAGCCGCCCAGACAGTTGGACGAGGCGAACCGGCGGATGCAGGCGCAGCGGCTAAGTTTCGAGGAGACGTTGAGCCTCCCGGAGTACCCGTATTCCGGGTCAGGCCCACAAGACAGCTGGCGGAAGTGGGGCGGGGTAATCGAGGTCGACCCGGTCCACGCCGCGGCTGCCCTCAGCCAAGGCTTGTGGGACTTGAGCGGGGTGACTCTTCTGGGTTACGGCCACCGCACCAACGGTACCGACAACAGGATGCCGGAGTGGAGGCACCTGATCACGCTTACGAGCCAGGGCGAGTGGTATTTGTACCTGACGCTGGAAGCGGACGACCTGGCGGGCCTCAACTTCGACGCGCTGTTCATCGGGGACCTCGAGCAAGTCTGACCGGCCTTGTTAGCCCGACGCGCGAGCGAGGGATCGCAGCGGGCAGCGGCAACGCTGGTGGGTCGTGACACATCGTCAATGCCCGTAAACATTGCCACCGCGCGCTGCGGTCCCTCGCTCGCGCGTCGGGCTAACAAAACCGCCCAAGACGGCCCGCCCGTCAACTGCGTAAGCCCGGCGGGAATTGCCGGCGGCGCGGCGCACATTCGCGTTCTACGGTTGCCGCGTCGGACGCCCCGCTGACTCGACGAGTCCCGCCCATGACCCCGACCGCCACCAACGGCCCGCCCAGCGGCGTGATGCGACTCGCGGCCGCCCCGGCCGACCCCCGCAAGAAGGCCCACGCCCGCCTCGCCGAGCGCATCGACCTGGTGCGCAACCGCCACAAGCCGCTGTCGATTTTGCGCGCCGAGGGCAAGCGCACCCTCGAGCAGTTCTACGACCAGGAAGGCACCGCGCTGACCCGCTCCGACCGCGACCGGCTCATCGAAGACCTGCTCGCCGAGTCGGTCGGCTTCGGCCCGCTCGAAGAACTCTTCCGCGACGAGGCCGTGAAGGAAATTCTCATCGTCAACGCCACGACGGTGCTGGGCCGCAAGGGCGACGGCTGGCTGCCGGTCGGCGGCCGCTTCCGCGACGACGAGCAGTTGCGCGCCGTACTCGCCCGCTGGGCCGAGGTCGGCGAGGCGTACGTGCCCGGCGGCGGCCCCAACTCCGGCGGCTTCGACGTGCGGCTGGCGAACGGCTTCCGGGCCGTGGCGACGCTGCCGCCGGCGGTTTTGGAGGTCGCCCCGCAAGTCTGGCTGGCCCGCGCCGCCGCGGCCCCCGCGACGGCCCCGCCGCCCGCGCCGCTGGTCAACGGCAACGCCTACAGCGCCGGCCCCGCCTCGGGCGTCTACCGCTCCCTGACGCCGGCCTCGCCGCGCGGCTCCGGGGTGATCACGACGCCGATGCCGCGCGGCTCCGGTACGCTGCCGGCCCCGGCGGCGCGGCTGGCGCTCAGCAGCGTGCCGGCCGCCGACAACCCGGACTCGGGGGTCATCAGCCTCGACTCGCTCTCGGCCGCGCCGACCTACTCGGGGTCGCACTCCGGCAACCTCGGCCGCAGCCCAGTCTCGGGGGGCGCGGGTCAGGCCTCGGGGGCGGGCCTGTCGGTGACGGCGACGATGCCGGCCGACCCGATGGCCAAGGTCCGGCAGCGCGTCACCGGGGTCATCATCGGCAAGTTCGCCGCCGCCGGGATGTACGACCTCAACGCCCTGCCGATCGCCGAACTCGGCCGCATCATCCTGGCCCAAGTCGCCGAGATCGTCGCCGTCGAGCGCCTCGGCTACGACGAGGCGACGGTCCGCCGGCTCACCGCCGAGATCGTCGCGTCCGTGAAGCCGTAACCGGCCTCAGACCGCCGTCACTTCTGGCCCGCACAACCGAGCTTGCCGTTACACTTTCTTCGCGGACGATGGGCGGGCGGGAATCTTGCGCCGGCGGCCGAAAGCATTCGGCGAAACCCGCGCGAACGCCCAGAAAACTCGTGGAACCCGCGGCATTTCGCCGCTATCAAAGGGCGAGTCGGGCAGGCCGCCGCGTCCGGCAGCGTCGGGGTTTTCGGCACTTTCGCCCCGCGCGAAAGAATCGGTTGCCCCCGGCGTAACTGTGACCTACAGATTTCCGCCCCCGACGGATTTGTCACGGCGGCGGGCCCGGTTTTCCGGGCCGCGGGCTGACGGTTGTGGCGGCTGTGCCAGCACTGCCGCGTCGAATTTATTGTGCCCCCTCCGATGGGGCGGGCACGCTGCCGGATGATCGTTTTACGGCCGATGAAGAACTCGGGTCTCCCTCGGCGCGACGAACGCCGATCGGAAGGCGGCGGACAGAGCCGCCCGCGGAGCCGATTCGGACACCTAACGCCAGGATGCCACCCCATGTCTCGCCTCCGCCGCTACCGCTCCGACGCCGTCCAGTCGCCCCTGGAGACCTACCTTCGCGAGATCAACGAGACCGCGCTGCTCAGCGCCGACGAGGAGAAGGAACTCGCCCGCGCCATCGCCGTGGGCAACAACGAAGCCCGCGACCGCATGGTCCGCGCCAACCTCCGGCTCGTCGTCAACATCGCCCGCGGCTACACCGGCAAGGGCCTCGCCCTGCAAGACCTCATCGAAGAAGGCAACCTCGGCCTGCTGCGGGCCGTCGAGGGCTTCGACCCGACGATGGGCACGCGATTCAGCACCTACGCCAGCTACTGGATCAAGCAGAGCATCAAGCGGGCGCTCGTCAACACCGCCAAGACGATCCGCATCCCGGCCTACATGGTTGAGCTGATCGCCAAGTGGCGGCGGGCGACCAACAAGCTGACCGACGAACTCGGCCGGCCGCCGCTGCCCGAAGAGGTGGCGAAGGTTCTGGGCCTGCCCAAGAAGAAGCTGAGCATCATTAAGAAGGCCATCCGAGTCTACAACTCGACGCCGCAGAGCGACCAGGGCGACGCCGGGTGGTCGATCGAAGAGATGCTGATGGACACCAACGCCAAGTCGCCCGACACGGAGATGGTCGAGAGCGACGACTTGAAGCAGGTCATGGTGCTGCTCGAGAAGATGGACAAGCGCGAGGCGACGGTCCTGCGGATGCGCTTCGGCCTCGACGACATCGAGCCAAAAACACTCAAGGAGATCGGCGAGAGCCTGGGCCTGACCCGCGAGCGCGTGCGGCAGATCGAGAGCGAAGCCCTCCAGAAGCTCAACGAGAGCCTCTGCGCCGACTGACCGCAGTCTTGTTAGCCGGACGCGCGAGCGACGGGAGCAAATCCGTAGGGGCAACGCAGGTGGGTGTGGACGGCTTCGTCTTCCCCACCCGCGGTGTCGACCGGGACTTGCTCCTAACAAGACCCGCCCTGTCACTCCGCCGGCTTGGCGGGGTCTTCCTGGAAGCGGTAGCCGACGCCGCGGACCGTCTCGATCATCTCCGTCGTGCCGCCCGCGTCTTCGAGCTTCTTCCGCAGCGTCTTGACGTGCACGTCGATGGTGCGCTCCAGCACGATTTGCCCCTCGCCGATGGCCGCGTCCATGAGCTGGTGGCGGTTGAACGCCCGGCCGGGCTGGCGCAACATGCACTCCAGCAGCTTGAACTCCGTCGGCGTCAGGCTCACCTCGTCGTTGTGGACCGTCACGCGGTGCCGCACGCGGTCGATGCGGATGCCGACGTGCTCGATCACGTCGCCCGTCTCGACCGGGCCTTCGACGCGCCGCAGCAACGCCTTGATCTTTTGCAGCAGCACCTTGTTGCTGAACGGCTTGGTGACGTAGTCGTCGGCCCCGAGGTTGTAGCCGGCGAGTTGGTCGGTCTCCTCGGACTTGGCCGTGATCAGGATGATGGGGATTTGCCGGGTGCGCTCGCCGGCCCGCAGTTCGCGGCAAATGGAGAGGCCGTCGAGGCCGGGGAGCATGATGTCGAGCAGCACCACGTCGGGCAGCAGCGTCTGGGCCTTGCGCAGGCCGTCGTTGCCGTCGCTGGCGGAGTGGGTCTCGTAGCCCTCGCGGTCGAAGTACCACGACAGCGACTGGACGAGGCCGCGCTCGTCCTCGACGATCAGAATCCGCGGTTGGCTCATCGCTCGCGTCCCCTTAGCAGGTTCTGGAGTCGGCCGGCACGGCCCGGAGTCCCGTCGCAGTTGAGTTTAAGACCCGCGTGTGAAGGAATGGCAAAGGAAGTGAGAAGAAGCCCGGTCGTGCCCGCCCCTTGGCCCGCCCCGCGCCCGACGTGCGGCGTTCCGCTAAACTGAAAGCAACACGCCGACACACCGCGGCACGGGGGCCTCATGAAAAGCGACCGCAAGTACCTCTTCCCCAACGTCATCGAGCTGAACCTGCAAGCCGGCCGGCCGATGGGCGTGAACGTCTACCTCATCGACGGCGGCACCGAGTACGTGCTGCTGGACATCGGCCAGAACTCGGCGCTCGACGACATCGTCGAGATGCTGCGCCACCTCGACTTCCCGCTGTCGCGGTGCAAGATGGTGATCGCGACGCACGCCGACGCCGACCACGTCCAGGCGCTCGCGGGGGCCAAGGAGCGGCTCAAAACCAAGACGGCGGCCCACCCGCACGCCGCGGCGGTGCTGCTCAGCGGCGACGCGGTGCAGACGTACGCGAGCATCCCCGCCCAGAACTTCCACATCGACATGCCGGCCTTCAAGGTCGATAAGAAGCTCGACGAGGGCGACGTTGTCAAAGTTGGCGACCTCGACTTGCAGGTCTGGCACACGCCGGGCCACACGCCGGGGCAACTCAGTTTCAAGCTGGGCAACCTGCTGTTCAGCGGCGACACGCTGTACGCCGACTCGTGCGTCGGGGCCATCGACGCGCACCACGGCTCGAACCTGCCGGACTTCTTGAAGAGCCTGCGCCGCATCCTGGCCGACGACGCCGAGTTCATCGCGCCGAGCCACGGCCCGGCGTTCCGCAAGGACCCGGCGATCGTGCAGGCGGCGATCGACCGGCTGACGGCGTACCAGTACCTCGCCGACTTCGGCACGTGCGCGGTGAGTTGGCCGCTGCAAGAGCAGTGGGAGCGCGACGTGCTCGCCGGGCGGATGCCGGAGTTTTAAGGCAAGTCTTGTTAGCCGGACGCGCGAGCGACGGGAGCAAACCTCCGATGCAACGCGGCTGGGTGTGGACGGCTTCGTCTTCCCCACCGGCACTGTCCCTACGGATTTGCTCCCGTCGATCGCGCGTCGGGCTAACAAGAGTCGCCTGCGGCGGAGCCGCCGACAATCGCCCGGTAGGCCGACGCCAACTCGCGGCCGTAGCGCGGCAGGCCGAAGCGCTCCACCGCCGTGGCGCGGGCGTTTGCCCCGAGGCGGGCGCGCAAGCCGGCGTCGGCGGCGAGGCGGGCGATGGCGGCGGCGAGCGCGGGGGTGTCGCCGGGGGGGTGGCCGAGGGCGTCGTGGCCGTCGGTGAAGAGTTCGGCCGCGCCGCCGGCTGCCGCGACGATCACGGCGCGGCCGCAACTCATCGCCTCCGCGACGGTCAGGCCGAACGGCTCCGGGCGGGTGCTAGCGTGGACAACGATGTCGAGGGCGCGGTAGACGCCGACGGGGTCGGGTTGAAATGGGACGAAGCCGACGCGATCCAGCAGCCCAAGATTGGCCGCGATTTGCACGAGTTCCGCGCGGGTGACTTGCGAGCCGGCGGTCGTCGAAATTGGGCCGCCGACGACGTAGCCACGCACCCCCGGCACGCGGGCGAGGGCGACGAGGAAGGCGGCGTGGCCTTTCCAGTTGGCGTAAGTCGCCACGAGGCCGACGCGGACGCCGGCGGACGACGGCAGGCCGGCGAGGGCGTCGAGATCGACGCCGGGACCGGGGGTGAAGTGGGCGGTGTCGAGGCCGTTGCCGACGGTCAGCACACGCAAGTTTGGCAGGACTGCGGCCAGGTCAACCGCGACGGCGTCCGACACGGCGATGGAACCGCGGACGGTGCCGGCGAGTCGGCGGAGGAGTTTGCTGGCGAGGGGGCGTTCGCCGAGGAAGTCGTGGACGTGCCAGGCGACCGGCAGCCCGCGCGGCGCGGCCCACGCCGCGAGCAGGTGCGCCTTCACGCCGTTGGTGACGAGCAGTTGCGGCCGGGTTTTTGTGATGGCGGCACGCACTCGGCGGGCGTAGCCGAGCAGCGCCGGCGACGCGACAACGGCGTCGAGTAGGAAGCCCGCAGGTGAGGGCTTGCCGCGGAGTTGCGTGTCGCCGAGTTCCGCGAGGGCCGGCGGCAATGGGGCGACGACTACCGTGGCCCCGAGGCTTTCGGCGGCGGCGCGGAGGGGGCCTTCAGCGAGGAGGATCACGGTCGGGGCGTAGTCGGGCAGGGCGTCGGGGAGGGCACGCAGCGCGGCGAGCAAGACGCGCTCCGCGCCGCCGACGGTGCCGACCGGACTGAAGTACGTCACCCGCACCGGTGACCCACCAAGTCGATGTAGCCGGCGGCGACGGCGGCGGCGTGGCGGGGCCAGGTGAACTGCCCCGCCCAGGCGACCGAGGCGGCGCGCTGCGCGGGGTCGCGGACGCGCGCGACGACGCCGTGGACGGCGGCCGCCCACGCCGCCGACGCGCCGGCGGGGGCGTAGGTCGTCACGGGGCCGCCGACTTCCCGCAGCACGGCGAGGTCGCTGGCGACGACCGCCGCGCCGCAGGCGAGCGCCTCGACGACCGGCAGCCCGAAACCTTCGCGGTCGCTGGGTTGCAGGACCGCCGACGCGGCGCGGTAAACGGCGGCGAGTTCGCGGCGAGTCAGGCCGTGAACGTGGGTGATGGCGTGGGCCAGGCCGTGTCGGGCGATCTGCTTTTTGTGGACATTCGTGAAGGTGCCGCCGACCTTGACGAGGCGCAGACCGGGGAGTTGCGGGCGGAGCCGGGCGACGACTTCGAGCAGGAGATCGACGCGCTTGCGGGGGACGCAACTGCCGACGTGAACGACGCACGGCCGGCCCCCGAGCGCGGCTAGCCACGGCGGCGGCGGTGCGTCGGTTTCGAGGGGCGTGAACTCGGGGGCGACGCCGACAGGGGCGTAGCGCAGGCGGGCCGGGTCGATCAGGTTGACGCGACGTAACTCGTCGCCGACGGCGTGCGACGGGACGAAGACGACGGCCGCGCGTTGCACGCCGTCGGCGACGCGCCGGGTGAGGGCGCGGAACCAGCGCGGCCGCGGCTCGGCGGCCGGGTCCAGGAGGCAACGGAAGGCGTCGAGGTCGAAGACGGTGACGCCGGCGCGGCCCGCGGGTAACGCAGGAATCACGGCGGCGTAACTGTGGTCGGCGACGTGGAAGGCGTCGAAGTCGGCGGCGATCCGGCGGGCGAAGCGCGGGTAGCGGACGAAGCGGTTCCAGGCGCGGTCGGCGTTGCGGCCGACGACCGGCAGCCGGCCGAAAACGTGGGCGAAGGGCGGGGCGAAGCGTGTTAGCGTGCCGGCGGCCGACGGCCAGGACTTGTGCAGCATCTCGGCGCACAGGTCCATGCTCGGCCAGCCCTCCTCGGCGAAGTCTGGCAGTAGGGCGACGCGCGGCATCATCTCTCGGCCAGGAGTCGGTTGAAGAAACTCAGCGTCTGCCGGGCGACGACCGGCCAGGCGAACACGGCCGCACACCGCTCGCGGCCCAAGGCACCGAGTTCGCGGCGGCGGGCCGGCGAGTCGAGCAGGTCGCCGAGGGCCGCGGCCCAGGCGGCGACATCGCCTTCGGGGACGACGACCCCGGCGTCGGCGAGGACGTGGGGGATCTCGCCGCTGTCGCTGCCGACGACGGGGACGCCGACGGCGAACGCTTCGAGTAGCATCCGGCCGAGTTGCTCGCGCCACCGCGTCGTGCTCAGACTCGGGGCGGCGAGGAGGTCGAAGGCGTTGACGTAGGCCGGCACCCCGGCGTGCGGTACGCCGGTCACGACCCGGACGCGGTCGCCGTGCCGCGCGCGCCACGCCCGCAGTTGGGCCTCCATCGGACCGCCCCCGACGAGCAACATCCGCCAGTTGGACCTCAGAGCATCGGCGGCGGACATCAGCAGTGACAGACCCTTCTCGGGGACGAACCGACCCAGATATCCAATGACCGGTGGGCCAACCGACGACCAGCCGAGTCGGGTGAACACGGCGGCGCGGGCGGCCGGGTCGGGGGCGAACGCGGCCAGATCGACGCCGGTCGGGATGACGGCGTGCGGCTTGCGGTCGTACGGCGGGCGGTGGCTCAGGGTCTCGGCGACGGTCACGCCGCAGGCGACCCAGCCCCGGCTCCACGTGACGGCGGCGCGCTCCAGCCAGGCCACCGGCGTGGGGAACGACTTCGCCAAATTCTGGAAGGTGTAGTGGGCGTGCGGCGTGGCCCCGGCCCAGCGGCCGAGTTGGTACCCGGCCCAGGTGTACGGCTCCTGCCAGAGGTGGACGAAGTCCCAGGCCGTGCCGCGGACCAGGCTCCGGGTCGCCCGGCCATAGCTCAGCGTGTGGGGCGAACGTAAGCCATAGACCGACACGCCGTCGGTCGGGGCGGCCCCGGCGAGTGGGGCTTCGAGGGCGATCGGCCGGAGGTCGCCACGGACGGACAGCGGGGCGGCGACGGTCACCTCCCACGGCGGCTCGCCGGGCATGGCGGGCGTCCGGTGCATCTCGTCGGCAAGTCGCCGGTTGAGCGCGACGGCGTAGGAGTGCCCGACGGTCAGCAGGCGGCGCGGCCGGCTCACGACGCACCAAGCAGCGCGTCGATCGTGTGACCGACCGCGAAGTGCGCGTCGTAGTAGACCCGCCCCGCCACGGCGAGTGTCGTCCGCCGGGCAGGGTTGCGCAGAATCTCGGACGCCGCTTGTGCCAGGTCCGAAGTCGGCACCACGGCCAGCCCGCTCGTCAGCCACGCCGGTTCGGTCAGCGCGCCCGAGTTGGTCACGAGGGCGACCCCGTTGGCTAGCCCCGCCATCAGTGAAGTCCGACGGCCACTGACGCCGTCGGGGTACGGTTGCACGAGCAGGTCACACGCCTGAAGGGTCCGGGAAATCTCCTCGGGAGTGGTCGCGTCGGCACAGACGACTTGGGGCGCGATCTCGGGGTGCCGTGGGGCGAACTCCCGACGCCAGGGGTGGTTGCCGCGTCCAATGAGGACCACCCGGAGGGTCGGTAACCCACGACACAACGCGACCGCCAGCGACTCCAGCAACCGCCCGACGTGGTCGCCGTAGGTGCCGAAGTGGCCGACGACCGGGCCGCCCGCCGCGAACGTTTGCCGCAGGCGTCCGACCGCAACGGGGTCGCAAATGCGGGAGACCGTACTCGGGACTGGCACCACGAGAACGGGTGTCGTCGCCGAGAATCCGCAGGCCCGCAACATCGGCCCCCAGGCGGGGACGGTCACGAAGACGCGACTCGCCGCCGGCAGCAGGGTTCGCACCATCACACGGTTGACCGCGGCGATTAGGTTGTGACGCAGCGGCGACCGAACCCACGGGTAGGCGACCTCGTGAAACATCACGTCAACGGCATCGCCCGAGGTCGCGGCGCGGCGGCGAAGCCAGTGGGCGAAGGGCAGGTTCATCGCCTTGAAGCCGTAGCCGTGCGGGGTGTACTGCACGAACAACCGACGCGGCCGGGGTGAACTGTCGAGCCGCGCGGCCAACTCTCGCAGGCCCGCGCGGCCGAAGGTGGTGCCGACGCGGTGGACGGTCACGGGTCCGTCGGAGTTGGTGCCGACCGGGCCGCGGGTGTGAACGTGGACACACTGGCCCGCCGCCGCCAAGGCGTGCGCAATCACAGACGAGTAACCGGCGACGCCGCCGGCGTCGGGCGGGTACTCGGAGGTGACGAGGTGCCACGACCTCAAGGCGTCCGACTCAGGAAGTCGTGGCAGGCGGCGGCGATGGCCTCCGAGGTGTGGCCGTCGCCGTAGGGGCTGCCGGGGGACAGTGGCGGGCCGCCGCCGTCGAGGATCGCACTCGCCGCGGCGACGATGCGGCCGCGGTCGGGGCCGACAACCAGGACGTGACCGGACGCGACCGCCTCGGGGCGCTCCGTCGTGTCGCGCATCAGCACGACCCGCTTGCCGAGCGTCGGGGCTTCTTCTTGCACGCCGCCGGAGTCGGACAGTACGACGGCGGCTTGACGGAACAGCGTCAGGAATTCGAGGTAACCGAGCGGTTCGAGTAGGGCGACGTTGGCCGCACCGGCCGCCCGCAGGATGCGATCGACGGGGCCGCGGACGTGCGGGTTGAGGTGGACGGGGTAGACGATCCGCGCCGCGGGGTAGCGGCGGGCCAGGTCGGCGACGGCGTGACAAATCGCCTCGAAACTCGGGCCGAAGTTCTCCCGCCGGTGGCCCGTGACCAGCACCAGCGGGCCGCCGTCGAGGAAGCCGGGCGGCAGGCCGGGCACCGCCACGGGGTCGCGGTCGAGCCGGGCCAGCGCCAGGTGCAGGGCATCGACGACGGTGTTGCCGACCAGTCGGATGCGGTCGGCCGGGACGCCCTCGCTCAGCAGGTTGTCGCGGGTCACCGGGGTCGGGGCGAAGTGCAGCGCGGCCAGCCGGGTCAGCAGCACGCGGTTCGCCTCCTCGGGCCACGGCGACCGCAAGTCGCCCGTGCGCAACCCGGCCTCGACGTGGCCGACGGGCGTGCGGTGGTAGAACGCCGTCAGCCCCGCCGCGAAGGCCGCCGTCGTGTCGCCCTGCACGAGCAGCAAGTCGGCCGGGTGGGCCAGCAACTCCGCGTCGAGCGCGGTCAGGGTGCGGGCGGTCAGCCCGGCGAGCGACTGGTCGGGCGTCATCACCTTCAGGTCGGCGTCGGGGACGATCTCGAAGGTGGCGAGCACGGCGTCGAGCATCTGCCGGTGCTGCCCGGTCACAACCACGCGCGGGGCGGAGCGGCCGTCGGCGCGGAACGCCCGGACGACGGGGGCCATCTTGATCGCCTCCGGTCGGGTGCCGAAGACGAGTGTGACGCGGGGCAGGGGTCGTGTCATCGGCGTCGGGTGGCCTCGTAAGCGGCGAGGGTCGCGCGGGCGGCGCGAGTCCAGGAAAAGTCGGCGGCGCGGCGTCGGCCCCGCGCGGCCAGGTCGGCGCGGTAGGCGGGGTCGGTCGCCAGCCGCCGCAACAACCCGGTCAGCGCCGCCGGGTCGCCGAGCGGGAACAGGTCGCCGCCGCGGCCGAGGACTTCGGGCAGGCTCGTCGCGTCGGCGGCGAGCGTCGGGCAGCCGGCCGCCATCGCCTCGACGAGTTGCAGCCCGAAGCCCTCGTACTCACTAGGGTACGCGAAGCCCAGGGCACCGGCGTAGAGCGCGGGCAAGTCGGCGTCGGCGACGTAGCCGACGGCCCGCGCGCGCGGCCCGACGCAGGCCGCGAAGTCGCCGCCGCCGGCCAGCACCAACTCGACGCCGGGCAACTCGGCGGCGGCGAAGGCCCGCGCCAGGAAGCCGACGTTTTTGCGCCCCTCCGCGCCGCCGACGTAGAGGAAGTACGGCCGCGTCAGCCGGTAAGTCGCCGCGACGCGGGCCGCTTCGGTCGCCGTCGGCGGCCGGTGGAAGCGTTCGTCGGCGGCTTCCGGAATCACGTCGATTTGCCCCGCCGGCGACCCGAAGCGGCGCACGAGGTCGGCTTTGGCGTGCTCGCTCACGGTGACGATGCGGTCGGCACTGCGCCGCGCGACTTGCAGCATCAGCCGGGCGCGGGCGTTGCCGGGCCGCAGCCACGCGCCCCACGGCAGGCGGTCGTGGCCGTGAAGGGTGTCGATGGCGTCGTGCAGGGTCAGCACCCGCGGCACCGGCGCACACACGGGCAGGCCGAAGTTGTGCGGGCTGTGCAGCAGCGCCACGCCGTCGCGTCGGCACTGCCGCGGCAGCCACCCCTGCTCCCAGAGCGCGTAGCGCATCGGCGGCGCGACGCGAATTTCGCGGTCGCCCGGACCCAGGGCGTCGAGGTGCGCGGGGTTCAGCGGCGTGCGGGAATACAGCCGCAGGCCGACGCCGAGCTTCAGCAGTTCGCGTAACAGGTTCACGGCGTAGCGCGTCCAGCCGCGGACCTGCGGGTCGGCCAGTGACATCGCGTTGACACCGACGATCACGCCGTCCCCCGCGCGAGCACCTGGGCGTAGGTCGCCTCCAGCGCGTCGAGGGCGGCCACAGGGTCGCCGACGCGCTCGACGAGTCGCCGGCCGGCTTCACGCTGGCGGTTCTGGGCGGCGGGGTCGTTGAGCAACTCCACCGTGCGTTCGATCAGCCCCGCGTCGTCGTCGGCCACGCCGAGTTCGACGCCGTCGGTGCCGCCCAGGCCCTCGTTGCCCTCGCTCGTGGTCACGACCGGGGTGCCGTAGGCGAGGGCTTCGAGCACCTTGACCTTCACGCCGCTGCCGCGTTCCGGGGCGTAAAGCAGCATCGTGGCACCCTCGAAGTGCGGCCGCGCGTCGGGCACGTCTTCGTCGATCGTCACGTCGGGCAGGTGCAGGAAGTCCCGAAGGGCGGAGCGCGCCGACCAGCCGGCGACGTGCAGCCGCGCCGCGGGAACACGCCGCTTGACCTCGGGCCACAGCCGCATGAGCAGGCGCAGCGCGGCCGAGTGCGACGGCGACCAGCCCATGCTGCCGATCAGCGCCACGACCGGGGACGCGGGGCGGGCGGCGTCGGGGGCGTAGGGGTACAGGGTCGCGTCGAAGCCGAAGGGGTTGGTGGCGACGTTGGCGTGCGGGTTGACGCGAAGGATCTCGGCGGCGACCCGTGGGGTGTTGACGCGGAAGTGCCGGAATCCCCGGAGCAGTCGCCGCTCGGCCCCGAGGGTCAGCCGGCGGGTCAGCCGGCCACGCCAGGTGGGCGGCCGCGTCAACTCCTGGTCGATGCGCGCCAGGCCGAAGACGTTCACGAGGGCCTTGTCGGTGTGGCGTCGGCCCAGCCAGCCGGCCCACAACTCCTCGAGGTGCAGCACGTCGAAGCCGGCGGCGAGTTCCCGCGCCAGGTCGGCCTTCAGGAGGTCGCCGAAGGGGTACGAGTGCGGCCGGCGGAGGGTTGCGAGCTTCGACACCAGGCCGCGACGCCGGGGGAATTCGTACAACCGCAGGTCGTAGGCGGGGGCCGGGAACAACCGCGCCGCCTTGGCCATTTGGCCCACGTCGCTACACGCGGCGAACGCCGTGACGCGGTGGCCGCGGGCGACGAGACCGCGCAGCAACACGCTGTACCACCGGGCGACCGCCTTGCCGAACGGCACCGGGGCCTCGACCATGACGATCACGATTCTCACGCCTCATCCCCCACCACGACGCGGACGAAGTCGGCGGCCATGACATCCCAGGTGCGTTGGCGTAACTGCGCGGCGAAGTCGGCGACGCGGGCAGGCCAGGCGTCGAGGGTCTCGCGCCAGTGACGCAAGCGGTCGGCCAACTCGCCGGCGTCGGTGGGGTTCTGCAACAGCAAGTCGGCCAGGCCCGGCGGGTAGCGCTCGGCGACGCCGGCGCTGGCGCTCACGACCGCCGGCAGGCCGCGGCACAGGCCCTCGTGGACGGCGAGGCCGTAGGCCTCGTAGCGCGCCGGGTGGACCAGCGCGTCGGCGGCGGCGAGGACGCGCGGCACGTCGGGGCGGAAGCCGAGGAACGCGACACGGCTCCCCAAACCGTCGTCGGCCGCCCGCTTCCTCCAGGCGGCGAGGCTCGCCCCGGTGCCGACGACGGCGAGCCGGGCGTCCCAGCCGGGGTTGGCGCACAGCGACTGCCAGGCGGCGTAGAGCGTGTCGAAGCCCTTACGCGTGTCGCCGAGCGCGCCGACGAAGACGACCCACGGGCCGTCGCCCCAACCGAGCGCGGCGCGGGCGGCCAGGCGGTCCATCGGAGTGATTGCGGCGCAGGCGACGGGGTCGCAGCCGTAGTAGACGACTCTCACGCGATCCGGCGGCGTCTGGAGCCGTTCGATAACGTCTTGGGCCGTTTTGAAACTGTTGCAGACGGCAATGCGACTGGTCGGGACGATTTCTCGCTCGCGACGCAACGACTGACGGCGGTGCCAGCGGGCTTTCACGCCCGTTGTTGAGGTGTCATCGGCGGCGTGGACATAGTGCAGCCAGTTGATGTCGGCCCAGCGGCAATTGCCGCCGTTGACGACGACGCGGCCGCCGCCCGCGGTCGTGACGGCGGCTTGCCGGCGGCCGAGGCGGTCGAGCCACGGTTCGCCGAGGAAGTGCGACCCGAGCGGCCGGGCGGCGAGCCTCACCGTGACGCCGGGCCGGGCCGCCAGCTCGCCGGCGACGCGGTGGGCGATGAGGGTGACGCCGCCGCGGCCGGCGAGGTGCGCGGCCAGCCCGGCGTTGGCCGCGTCCATGCCGCCGAGCGCGGTGAAGTCGCCGGCGACGACGGCCCAGGGGGCGTTCACCGGCGTACCGCCGCCGTGACGACCGCGGCGTTGAGCAGCCAGAATTCGAGGCCCATCTGCCCGGCGAACGGCGCGTACGAGAAGGTCACCGCGACGACGCCGAGGTTGTACGCCGTGAGCAGCGCGCCCCAGCCGGCGACGCGGCGGTCGGGGCAACGCCGGGCTACTTGCAGCGTGGCTACGCACGCGGCGGCGACCGCGCCGGCGTAGGCGAGCATCAGCGGCGCGCCGCCGTCGAAGAGCCAGGCGGTCCACTGGATCTCGACCCACAGCGGCGGCGACGACGGGTCGGCCGGGTCGCCGAAGGTGGCGTTCACGACGCCCCAGCGGCCCAGCCCCGCGCCTAGCGGGAACTCGCCGAGCAGGTGGCCGAAGGTCGCCTCCAAGAAGTGGCCGCGGCTCTCGTAATAGACGGCGTCGGGGCTGCTCTCGACGAGGGTTTCGAGCCGCCGCAGCGGGGCCTCGCCGCCGACCGCCAGCGCCGCGACGCCACTGCCGGCGACGGTCAGCGGTAGCAGCACGGCGACCCAGAGCAGGTCGCGGGTGCGTCGCGCCGCCAGGAGCGCGACCGCAAGGGTCAGCGTCGAAATGCCGGCGAGGACGGCGTTGACGCGGGCCTGGCAGAGCACCACGCAGAACAGCCCGACCGCCATGCCGACGGCCGCCGCGAGCCGCGACAGGGGTGAGCGCGCGGTGGTCAGAAAGCCGAGGCCGAGCAGGTACGCGGTCAGCCCGGCCGAGGCCGCGCCGCCGGGGGTGTCGGTCAGGCCCATCGGCCGGAAGATGGCGGTGCCGTCGGCCAGGACGATCTTCATCCCCTCGCCGGCCTCGCCCCGATACGCGGCCGTCGCCTGCGGGGTGAATTCCCCCGGCGACAGGGCTTGCAGCACGCCGACGGCGGCACTTAACGTCTGGAAGCCCCAGATCAGCAGCAGTAGCGCGACGAGTGTGCGCGGCGTGACACGCAGGCGGGTCACCCAGACGATCGGCGCGGCGACGGCGACGCTCAGCGCGAGCGCCGCGAGGCCGGCCAAAGCGCTACTCGTCGCGGGGCGGAAGAACTGCACGCCCATCACGACGAGCGCCGCCAGCAGCCACGGCCGACTGAGGTGCCGCGCCGCGGTGCCGGGGGCGAACGCCAGCGCCACGAGACTCGCGCCGAACGCCGCGACGCGGAAGGCCGGCCGCGCCCCGCTGAGCAGCGGCACGAGTAGCGCGAGTTGACAGGCGATTTGCAGGCCGACGAACCCGAGCAGCCAGGCCCGCGCGGTCGCCTCGTCGCGGTCGGGCCGGCTCACGACTTCGCCTCCGCGTCGGCGAGCAGCCGGTGGAGGCGCGGGATCGTCACGGCCGGGTCGCACAACTTGCGAGCTTGCCCCGGCCCCGCCGCGCCGAGGCGTTGACGCTCCGATTCGTCGGCGATCAGGCGGCGTAACACGGCGGCGAGGGCGGCGGCGTCCCCCGGCTCGACGAAGACGCCGCACGCCGGCGTGACGACTTCGGCCGCGCCGCCGAGACTTGACGTGACGACTGGCAGCCCGGCTGCCAGGGCCTCGACGAGTGCCACGCCGAACGGCTCCGGCGCGGCGTTCGGCTGGCAGAACAGGTCGGCAGCGTGCAACAGGCGTGGCACGTCGTCGCGATGGCCCAGGAAGCGGACGCGCGGGGCGATGCCGTGCCGTTGGGCGGCGTGGCGCAACTCGGCGAGGTACGCCGCCTCGCCGGGTTTTTGAGCGCCGCCGGCGAGCCAGAGCTTCCAGCCCGGAACGTCGGCCAGCCGGCCCAGCGCCTCGACGAGCACCGCCGCGCCCTTCCAGCGCTCCAGCCGGCTCGCGTGCATCACCACCACGTCGCCGGGCGGCGTGTCGAACTCGCGGCGCAGTCTTGAGGCGTCGTCGGGGTCACGCGGCGCGGCCGCCTCGACGGGGAGGTACGCGACTGCGGCCGGCACGCTGGGGAAGACGCGCGGCACGGTGCCGAGGGTGTAGCGGCTGTTGGCCAGGACGCAGTCCGGCGGCGTGCGGGCGGCCCAGCGTTCGAGCCGGTGCCGGCCGGCGAGGGCGTCGTGGGCGAAGGTCACCAGGCGGACGCCGGCGACGTGCACCGTCGGGGCGAAGACGGCGTGCGGCCAGCAACCGTGGGCGACGACGACCCCGTAACCCCGCGCTTCGAGGAGCGTCCGCAGGCGGCGGCGGGCGGCGACGACGGCCCACGGCCGGCGGCAACGCACGGCCCCAAGGTCGTGGACCAGTACCCCCGTGGCGGCGAGTTCGTCCCCGAGTCGGCCGCGGAAGTTCAGGCCGAACTCCGGCTCCATCTCCGGGGCGAGGTGCCGCAGTTTGGCCAGCGTCACCAGGACGCGCTCGACGCCGCCGAAGAGGTTGCCGGCGGCCAGGTGCAGCACCCTCACGCGGCCACCCCCGCCGGCTTGCGGGCGACCAGCAGCACGTTGTCGGAGAGCAGTCGCGGCAACCGGCGACTCAGCGCGGCGGGGTACTTTCGCGCGGTGCCGGGGACGCGGCCGGAGCCGCTGTAGGTGACACGAACGTCGGTCAGCCCGCACTCGGCCGCGATCCGCCGCAGGTCGATGGCGAGCAGCGCCGTGCGGTGCGCCGGGTAGCTGCCGGCTCGGAAGGCGTTGAACTCGCCGAAGGCGATCAGCGTCAGCAGGCTCAACAGGCTGAGTTGGTTCGGCGTCGTGACGACGACCCAGCCGCCGGGCTTGGTGAGCCGCGCGAGTTCACGCACGAAGGCGCGCGGGTTCTCCAGGTGCTCGACCGTTTCGACGGCGGCGACCACATCGCCGACGCCGTCGGGCAGCGGGCAGCGCCCGGCGTCGAGGTCGTGGCGGGCGAACTCCGCGGCGGTCGGGAAGCCGTCGTAGCGGGCGGCGTCGAGGCCGACGTAGCGGTCGAACCGCGGCGCGACGACGGCCCACAAGTCGCCGGCCCCGCAGCCGACATCGACGAGGACGCCGCCGCGCGGCCGGCCGGTGAGGGCGTCGGCCACCGCTTGCAGGATCGCCGCGCCGCTGGTGCCGCGGCTCAGTCGCGCGCGGGCCTCGACGGCGTCAGTCATAGACGCGCCAGCCGCGGGGTGCCAGCAGCGCCGCCGCGCCGGCGGGGTCGAGCGTCGCCAAGAAACTCGGGGCCTCGTAGCTTCGGCACAGCCGCGGGGCGTTCAGGGCGGCTGTCGCCGGGCCGCGCAGGGACCAGCCGAGTTGCCACAGCGTGTAGCCGGCTGAGGTCAAGATCGCCGCGGCGACGCTCGTCGCAACGGCGTGGTCCTCGAAGACGACGTGGCGGATCGCGCCGCGTTGCAGCAGCCCGCGCGCCCCGCGCAGCACCGCCGCCTCGTGGCCCTCCACGTCGAGTTTGAGCGCGTCGAAGCACGCCGTCGGGAACAGGCCGTCGAGCGTCGCCGTCGGCACCTCGAAGCCGTCGCACGTCGGGCCGTCGGCGAGGCGGCCGAGGCCTTCGTTCGTGGCGAACTCCGGCGGGGTCACGAGCCGGGCGAGTCCCGCGCGGTCGCTCAGGGCCACGGCGTGGACGGCGACGCGCGGGCCGACGTTGTCGCGCAAACGCTCGACGAGCAGCGGGTGCGGCTCGAAGCACTCGACCCGCCCGGCTGGCCCCGCCCGCGTGGCGAGTAGCGTCGCCAGGACGCCGACGTTGGCCCCGGCGTCGATCGCCGCCCCGCCGCTCGGCATCAGGCGGAACAGCACCTCGCACACCGCCAGGTCGTAGACGCCCGTCGTCCAGACCGCCCGGCCGATCGTCTCCGCGGGGTTGACGCGGACGGTCGCCCCCCACGGCAGCGTCACCGCCGTCAGCCCGACGGGTGGCGCGGTCAGCATCTGCCCCAGCCGGCGGGCGAGTTGCCGCGGTCGGTAGACGAACCACGGCTTCCACGGCGACCTCATTGCAACACCCGGCGGTACAGCTCTTCGCAGCGCCCCGCCATGACCGCCGCGGTGAAGCGCTGGCAGGCCTCGCGGCGACCCCCGGCGATCAGGCGCTCGCGCAACCCCAACTCGGTCAGCAGCCGGTTCGCGGCCGCGGCGAGCGCGGCGGGGTCGTTGACCGGCACGGTCAGGCCGCTGACGCCGTCGCGGCAGACCCAGCCGACGCCGGAGTGTTCGATGTCGGCGTTGACCGTCGGGCAGCCGCTGGCCATCGCCTCGACTTGGGTCAGTCCGAAGCCCTCGGCGCGGGTGTTCGACGGGAACCAGTGGCCCGTCGCCGCGAGGTAGCCGCCGACGAGTTCGTCGGGCGAGACGCGGCCCCGCCAGACGACGCGGTCGGCGACGCCCAGACTGTCCGCGAGCGTGCGCCACGTCGCCTCCATCGGCCCGGTGCCAGCGACCAACAGCGTTCCGGGGACGTGCCGCAAGGCTTGCAACGCCACGTCGAGCGCCTTGTACGGCACCAGCCGGCCGACGGTCACCCACCGCGGGCCGGGGTACTTGCGCCGGTCACCCTGTGCGCACGCCAGCGCGGCGGGGCTGGGGTGGGTGAAAGGCCGCAGGTCGAGGCCCAGCGGCAAGACTTCGACCTTGGCGCGGAACCCCGCCAGCCGCGCCGAGCCGTCGAGGGAGGCCGGACTCGTCGCCAGGATCGCCGCCGCCCGGCGGTACAGCCGCGCCTCGAACGGCCGCACGAGGTGGCTCAGCAGCCCCCGCCCGTCGGTGTCGGCGTGGTGCGTCACGACCAGCGGGCGTAGCCGCGGCAACGCCAGGACGGCGAGCGTCATCGTGACGTTGGGCGCGTGCAGGTGCCACACGTCCGGCGGGTCGGCGAGCATCCGACGCAACGCCCGCGTCAGCCCAGGGGCCACGTCGAACTTGCCGACGCCGGCCCGGCGGCCGACGCGGACGACCGTCACGGGTCCGTCGGTTTCGTGGGCGACCCCGGCAGGTCCGGCGGGGTCGAGGGCGACGACGGTCACGGCGTGGCCCCTCGCGGCGAGGCCGTGGGCGAGAGCGTGGGTGTGCGTCTCGATGCCGCCGATTGCGGGCGGGTAGTACTTGCCCAGGTGGGCGATTCGCAGCGGCTTGCGGTCGGGGTCGTTCAAAAGTGTCGGCGGCTTCGCCACGGTCGGGGGCACGCGAAGTCGCCTGCGACTGGGCAAAATGTGAAAGCGACTGAGGGGTTGACACGGGCAGACTAACGGCGGGGCGTTGCGATAGCAACCGGCAAGTCACCGCATTCGCCGGGCCGGCGGCGTATCGTGGTGTCGTCACCGCCCTGCCCGGAGGACCGCCCTGCGCCGCGCCGGGGTCCGGTCGCTGAGCCGTTGTGGTATCCTGAGCGACGCCGTGAAGTTGCCGTAACCCCCGGAGACCCGCCATGCCGAGTGTGAAGCCGCGGCCGAAGCCGAAGCCCGCGTCGAAGCCCCGCAAGTCGGCCCCGCTGTTCGCCACGCTGGGCGAACTCGTCGACCGGCTCGGCGGCATCTCGCCGCACCGCGTCTGCGCCGACCCGCCGCCGGGCACAGTCACACTGCGCGACTTCGCCCGCCGCGACGGCCGCAGCGCGTCGGGGGCCGTGTGCGAACTCATCGACCGAACCCTTGTGGAGAAGCCGATGGGGGCACCCGAGTCGGTCATCACGATGCAGATGGCGGGCCACATTTACCACTACCTCGCCGACAACCCCATCGCTTTTGTGGTCGGTGCGGCGTACCCCATCAAGGTCGCGCCGGGGCTGGTGCGGGTGCCGAGCTTCGGCGTCACGATGTGGGCGACGAGGCCGACGGGCTTCTTCACGACCGACCCGATCGCCAAGGAAATCCCCGCGCTGGTCGCGGTCCTGTTGAGTCCCGAGCACACGGCCGCGGAGATCGCCCGCGCGGTCAACGACTACTTCACTGCGGGCGTGAAGCAGTTC
The DNA here is from genome assembly GCA_025352585.1 of Fimbriiglobus sp. Lineage (GTDB taxonomy): Bacteria > Planctomycetota > Planctomycetia > Gemmatales > Gemmataceae > Fimbriiglobus. The sequence continues at coordinate 9,501 of JANXTD010000108.1, read as the reverse complement.
TGGCTGGTGGAGATCCGCAAGCTGGAAGTTTGGGACTACTCCGCGCCGAGCGCGCGGACGCTGGTCCGCGGCGAGGCGAGTCTGACGGCCCCGTCGATCCTGCCAGGCTTTCAGTGGCCGCTCGCGGACGCGTTCCGCTACTTGCCCGACCCCTCCGCGTGGGAGACCGCGACGTGACCCGCCCCGAAACCCTGACCCCCGAACCGCCCCGGAGACTCGCCATGACGCAGACCGCCACCTTGCCCGCGCCGACGCCGCCCCTGCCGCCCCCGTTCGCCCCGCCGTTCGCGACGGTCGGCGAGTTGTTGCGCCGCCTGGGGGACATCTCGCCGGATCGCGTTCGCGCTAACCCACCGCCGGGGACCGCGATCGAAGCCGACCTGCTATGTGAGAAGAACGAAAAACCGATTTGCGAACTCATTGACGGAACCCTTGTGGAGAAGGCAATGGGATCGGCGGAGTCGTTCCTGACTGCGACAATCATCGTGGAGATCGGCATCTACCTCAAAACGAACCGTGTCGGCTTTCTGGGCGGCGAGGCGTACTTCGTCCGGGTGAGCGAAGCCCAAGTCCGGGCCGCCGACGTGGCGGTGACGCTGTGGCGGCAGGACGAGGCGCACCACGTCCCGCGGAAAGCCTTCGCGGACGAGGTGCCGGCGCTCGTCGTCGAAGTGCTCAGCCCGTCGAACACCAGGGCCGAGATCGCGCGGAAGCTCGCGGAGTTCTTCGCCGCCGGCACGCTAGTCGCCTGGGTCGTCGATTCGGCCACCGGCACCGCCGAGATTTCCACAAGCCCCACCGACAAGGTTGCCGTGCCGCGCGACGGCGTGCTGGCGGCCGAGGCCGTCCTGCCCGGCTTCGCGCTGCCGCTCGCCGTCGTCTTCGCGCACGGCCCCGACCTGGACGAGCCGATGTAACCGATTCCTGCACCGCCGCGAGAGGTTCCCGCCATGCCGAGTTCCGAACCGCCCGCCCGCTTCGACCAGAGCTTCGCCGCGGAGTACGACAAGCGGTACGCCAAGTTGGCCCCGCTGCGCGACGCCCTGCACCTGCTCACGGCCGCGGTCCTCGCCGAGTTGCCGGGCGAGGCGCGGGTGCTGTGCGTCGGCGCGGGCACCGGGGCCGAGTTGATCGCGCTGGCCGAGAAGTTCCCGCGCTGGCGGTTCACCGCCGTCGATCCGGCCGGGCCGATGCTCGACGTGTGCCGCCGCCGCACCGCCGAGTGCGGCGTCGCCGACCGCTGCACCTACCACGAGGGCTTCCTCGACACGCTGCCGCCGTCCGCACCGTACGACGCGGCCACCTCGCTGCTCGTGTCGCACTTCATTCTCTCGCCGGAGGCCCGCACCGCCTTCTTCCGCGGCATCGCCGAGCGCCTCCGGCCGGGCGGGTTGCTGGTGAACGCCGACCTGGCGGCGGACGTGGCTTCCGCGGAGTACGCCAGCCTGCTGGAGGTGTGGCTGGAGTTGATGAAGGCGACCGACCAGCCGCCGGAGAAGATCGCGGCGCTTCGCCTCGCCTACACGCGTGACGTGGCCCTGCTGCCGCCGGCGCGGGTGAGTGCCCTCGTCGCGTCGGGCGGCTTCGAGCCGCCGGTGCTGTTCCTGCAAACGGGGCTGATCCACGCGTGGTATGCGAAGCGTGCGGCGAATACACGCTGACCCTGGGGGACACTGCCATGCCGACGACCGCGCCTCGACCGAAGACCAGAAAAGCCGCGCCGGTCGCCACGATCGGCGAACTCTGCGACCGGCTCGGGGGCGTCTCGGCGCACCGCGTCTGCGCCGACCCGGCCCCCGGCACGGCGACCGTCCGCGACTACGCCCGCCGCGACGGCCGCAGCGCCACCGGCGCGATCTGCGAACTCGCCGACGGCACCCTCCTGGAGAAACCGAAGGGCGCGTCGGAGTCGGTGCTGGCCCAGGAAATCGCCTTCTGCCTGCGGCTGTACTTGCGTGACCACCCGATCGGCTACGTCGGCGGCGAGGCGTGCCTGATCCAACTCGCGCCGGGCCCCGTGCGCGTGCCGGACATCAGCGTGACGCTGTGGGGCGACCGGCCGGCGGGGCTGACTTCGATTGACGCCGTCACCAAGGAGATCCCGGCGCTGGTCGTCGAGGTGGTGAGCCCGTCGAACACGGCGCGGGAGATCGCCCGCAAGGTCGAGGAGTATTTCCGCGCCGGCGTCCGCGTCGTCTGGATCGTCAACCCCCAGCGCCGCAGCGCCGCGGTCTACACCGGCGTGGCGACGCTCACCCGCCTCGACGCGGCCGGCACGTTGACGGCCGAGGCCGTGCTGCCCGGCTTCGCCCTGCCCCTGGCGACCGCGTTCGCGTGGCTGCCGACGCCGACGCCACGGAAGCGGAAGCCGTGACGGGTTCGTGGCTCCGCCGCGGGCGACTCTGGTTAGCCCGACGCGCGGGCGAAGATGATGTGTGGGGGTCAACGGCCGTACCGTCACCGATCCCCGACACTGTCCTAGCTCGCCTTGACCCTCGCTCGCGCGTCGGGCTAACCAGAGTCGCCCGCGGCGGAGCCTGGCGGCCGTAACACCGAACCCGGCCGCGCGCCAAAGTGGTCACCTCCGACCTCGCCTGACGAGCCGTAACGTCGCCGCCCGAAGTCGCCGGAGTTGAGGAGGTCACCGGACGATGCAAGAGCCGCACGAGTCCCCCCGGTGCGAAACGGAGCCGTTCGTTCTGGACGGCGAGGCGCAAGTCGTCGAGGTGATCGACGACTGGCAACACGTCCGCCGCTGCCGCTGGCCGTCCCGCACTGTGATCGAGGAGGTCGAGTGCCCTGGGAGCGATCGCGGCAGTTTCATCGACGGGGTCGCCGCGTCGGCGTCGGGGGAGTGGCTCGTGACGATGCGATTCACCGGCCAGGGCGAGTGGGGTTACGACGTGTTCCGAACCCGCCCCCTCGCGCGGGTGGCCGGCATTGATCACGATTTCGGGTACATCCTCGAAGTGCCGGCCTTCGCGCCCGACGCGTCGTGCCTGGTCGGCGGGGCGGGGCCGGGCTTCCTGGGCGGCTGGTGGTCGCACCCCGACGACGACGCGGAAGAGCCGGCACGCGGCGGCCCCGTCAGCCTGGGGTTCCTGTTCGTCCACCGCCTGCCGAGCCACGAAGTCACCCGCCACGAGTTGCACGTCGATTTGCCTCCGGGCTGGTGCCCGGACGAGTCGTCGGGGGAGTGGTGGGGGCCGCGCGCGATCACGGTCGATGGCGGCGGGGTGCGGCTGACGCCGTCGTGGGGCGTGCCGGTCGCGGTGCCGTGGCCGCTGCCGCCGGTCATCGCGCTGCCAGTCCCCCACCCGTCGGGCCGCGGGCTGTCGGGGGCGTCGGGTTCGCTGTGAGGCGGCCGTGGTCGGGAGTCGACTTCCCCAAGGAAAATGGGGTCGAAGTTCAGGGCGGTTCGGGTTGCGCGGCCGCTCGAACTCGGCCGGTGAGGCGTACCCCAGCGACGAGTGCGATCGGGGCGTTGTCCCAAGGGGCCCCCGTCGTGCTCGACGACGAGCCGGCCCGCCCGCGGGCCGGGAACAAGCGCCTCACGATGGGGCGGGACGTCCTCGAATCGACCTCGGGTTAGTACGACTCGACCGGCCGGCCGGTGTCGGTGACGGCCCGTCGGGGTCGCAACGGGTCGCCTCGGGTCCACGCCGAACTCTCGGACGCCGGGCCACGAAGCCGGACCAGATGTGGCCCGCCGACCTGAGCTACGTCCCGACGGGCGAAGGCTTCAAGGTGTTCGTCTGGGACGTGGTCCAGAACGCCGACGCGGGGACGTTCGCGATTGCTGACGCCCGGTTCCGTCACGCCTTCCCCGCGCGGGGCGGGGCCGAGTTGTGGCTGTTCCGCTACGTCGGTCGCTTCGAGGTCGAGTGCTACGACCTGGCGGCGAAGAGGCTCGCCCGGACCATCCGCCCGGAATCGTACGCGTCGGACAAGACGTAGAGGATTGGCAACGCCTTCGCGAAGGTCATGTGTGCGTCGGTCGTTCCGGACGGATCTCTCTTCGCGGCCTACGGGAAAGAGACGCGAATCTCCGACGGTGCCTTCGGGCGGGTTGTCGGCAGGTTGCCAGCAGACATCGGCGGCATCCCCGAGGGACTGCACCCCGGCGGCAACCGGTACTTGGGTCGTACGGCCGGCGACAAGGCGGCCGGCGGCACCGTCGGTCCCAACGACATGGTGCTGCTCGACTGGAAGTCGGGCCGGGGGCTGGCAGCCCTCGGCCGGCTTTCGCCGGAGCCGCCCGACGAGTTCCGGAGTACCGACGCCAGGCCGCAGGCCGGCGTGTCGGCCGACGGCAAGACGGCCGTGGTCGCCTCCGAGTTGGGCGAAGTCCTGGTGTTCGACCTGTCCGCAGTGCCGTGACACCCTCGGAGGACCCCGCGGCCCCGCTACAATACCCCCCCCCCGCCACGCCCCCACGAGTGACCGTCATGGCCGTCAACTTGCCGCCGCATTACCACGACGCCGAGGCCCGCTACAAGAAGGCCAAGACGGCGGCGGAGAAGCTCGTCGCGCTCAAGGAAATGTGGGTGATCCTGCCCAAGCACAAGGCCAGCGAGAAGGTGCAAGTTGACCTGAAGTGCCGCATCAGCGAGCTGAACGACCAGATCGAGGCCGAGGCGTCCGGGCCGAAGAAGTCCGCGCCGGGGACGTTCAAGCTCGTCAAGCAGGGGGCCGGGCAAGTCGTGCTGCTGGGGCCGCCCAACGCCGGCAAGTCGTCGCTGCTGGCCAAGCTCACCAAGGCGACGCCGGCAATCGCGCCGTACCCGTTCACGACCCGCGAGCCGGGGCTGGGCATGATGGACTTCGAGGACGTGCGGGTGCAACTGATCGACCTGCCGCCGATCACCGCCGACCACTACGAGAGCTTCGTCACCGACATCACCCGCTCCGCCGACGCGGCGCTGCTGTTTCTCGACCTCGCCGACGACGACGGCCCCGCGGCGACCCTGGCGACCGTCGAGCGCCTGAAGCAGTCGCGCCGGCTGCTCGTCGGGACGGCCGGCGAGAGCGACGACCCGACGACGTACTCGCTGCCGACGCTGCTCGTGGCGTCGAAGTGCGACGACGACGCGGCCGACATCCGGCTCGAAATGGCCAAGGAAGTGCTCGGCGACCGCTACCCGATCCACCTCGTCAGCGCCGAGGCCGGCACCGGCCTGGAAGCCTTGCGCCAGGCGATTTACGGGCGGCTGGGGGTGATGCGCATCTACACCAAGCTGCCCGGCAAGCCGGCCGACAAGGCGTCGCCGTTCACCTGCCCGGTGGGGGCGACCGTCGGCGAGTTCGCGCCGAAGGTCCACAACGACTTCGAGGAGAAGTTGAAGTCGGCGCGGGTCTGGGGGTCGGCCGCGTTCGACGGCCAAACCGTCGGCCGCGACCACGTCCTGGCCGACGGCGATGTGGTCGAACTGTCGATGTAAATCGCAGGGTCCGCGCCGCGGTTGTACAATGCCGCGATGAACCCGCCCGCCGCCCCAACGTCAGGCCCCGCGCCGCCGAATTCGCCGACCTTCCTGGTGCGGCACGGCGTCATGCGCTTCCTGGGCGAGTTCGCGGCCCCGGCCGACTTCTACCTGAAGCGCGGCGAACTCGTCGTGATCAAGACCGAGCGCGGCATCGAGTCCGGCGAAGTCCTCTGCCCGGCGACCCCCCAGGCGGTCGCGGCGCTGCCGGAGCCGACGCGCGGGCACGTCCTGCGGCCCGTCGGCCCGGACGACCGCAAGCGCCTTGCGGACTTGGTGGGAATCCAGAAGCGCGAGTTCGCCAAGGCCGAGGAGCTGGTCCGCGAGCACCGGCTGGCGATGAAGTTCGTCGACCTCGAACACCTCTTCGGCGGCGAGCGCGTCGTCGGCTACTTCCTCTCCGAGGTGCGGGTCGATTTCCGCGAACTCGTCAAGAGCATGGCCCGCGAGTTCCACGCCCGCATCGAACTCCGGCAGATCGGCGTGCGCGACGAGGCTAAGTTACTCGCCGACTACGGGGATTGCGGCCGGCCGGTCTGCTGCAATACTCACATGGTGGTGATGCCCCCGGTCAGCATGCGGATGGCCAAGCTGCAGAAGTCCACACTCGACCCGACCAAGATCAGCGGGCGTTGCGGGCGGCTGAAGTGCTGCCTACGCTTCGAGCAGGACGTGTACGAGGAGTTCCTGGAGCAGTTGCCGGCCGTCGGCAGCCGCGTCGTGACGAGTACGGGGCAGGGCCGCGTGTTGGCGCAGGAGATCCTGGCCCGGCGGGTGCTGGTCGAGTTCGAGGACGGCCGCCGGCTGCCGGTGGCGTTGGCCGATGTCCTCACCCGGTTTTCGATCGGTGATGCGATTGACGCGCCGCGGCCGGTCGGCGAGAATCCGGCGGCGTGCGAGTGGGTGGCCCGCAAGGAGTGACCGAGTGGACGGCAAGATTTGGGACGTGGTCCGCGGCGACCCGCGCTACGCCTACGAGGCGTACGAATTCCTCTGCGACGCGGTCCAGTTCACGCAGGACAGCCTCGGACGCTGCCCGCACGACGGCGGCGACCCCGACGCCGACTACCACGTCGGCGGCCACGAACTCGCGCGCGGGGCGGCCAACCTCGCCGTGCGCGAGTTCGGCATGATGGCTACGGTGGTCTTCCGCCACTGGGGCATCCGCACGACCAACGACATCGGCGAGATCGTGTTCAACCTCATCAAGGCCGAGCGGCTCAGCCAGTCCGACCGCGACGAGCGCGAGGACTTCGCCGACCTCTTCGACATCCCCGAGGCGCTGACGAGCGGCTTCGCGATCGTTTTGGCCCGCCCGCGAAAGAACCCCCGATGATCTTCGCCCGCCTCCGCTTCGCAATCGCGCTAATCGCCTTCGTCGCCTGGCTCGGTTGGCTCGCCGTGGCCGTGGCCCAGAAGGGCGACGCGGTGCTGTCGCGCGCCCAACTGCTCAACGCCACGCACCTCGTCTACGCCGAGGTCAGCGTCGGCGACGACGGCCTGCCCAAATCGAACGCGACTGTTGTGGAGGTGGCCCGCGGCGACGCCGTCAGCGGCACCATCACGGTGCTGAACTTGTCGAAGGCGTTGCCGTCGGGGGCGAAGTCGTTCCCCGGCCCCGGCCTGTACCTGTTGCCGCTGGGCGGCGACGGCAAGACCTTCCGGGTGGTGGGCCTGCCGCGCTCGCCGGGCTACGACGCCGCCGACCCCGTGCGCCCGGTGATCTACCCCGCGACCGACGCCACGCGCCTCCAACTCCAGCGGCTGCTCGAACCGCAGCCGTAGTCGCCGCTACAGCTTCTTGCGCGGCGGCAGTTCGCTGTCGAAGACGCGGACCTTCACCCAATTCGCCTTGTTCTCCTCGATGAACTTCAGGTGTTCGGGGTCGACTGCGTAGGCGTCGTGGCTGGCCTTGTCCTTGAAGACGAGGTGCAGCGCCACGTCGAAGTCGAGGTCGTTCACGTCGCGCTTGAAGTCCACCCCGCGGACGCCGGCGGAGTAGTACAGCACGCCGGCCTGCGGTTCGAGGTACTGGTCGCAGGCGGCGACGAGTTTGAGCGTCGCCGCCGGGGTCGCGTCCTTGAGCTTGAAGTAGACCATGTGGCCGATCTGCACGGGCACCTTGGCCGCGGGAACCTTGTCCTCCGGGGCGACCGAGGCGGCGAGCAGCAAAGCGGCGGCGAGCGTGGCGGTGAACATTGCGGGGGACTCCAAGGGGGGTCGGGTTCTGGTGAGCGGGGGGTTTCTGGGCCTGCGGGAGTCTGGAACCCCCCGCTCACGCGGACGGCTCGCCAGAACTTACCCCCGCACGCCGGCCGGGCGGCGCGCCGGCGACGACTCGGGGGCCTTCGACGGGCGCGGCAGCCGGGCGGCGCGGGGGGTCGGGGCGAGGTCGGCGAGCCGGGCTTGCGCCGAGGTCAGCGTCCAGCCTTGCGACTTGTCGAAGCGTAGCGCCACCGTCCAGCCGTCGGCCGTCTCCTCGACGAGGCCGTCGCCCAACTCGACGCGGTCGCCGGGGGTCGTTGCGGGGACGCGGGCCTCGACGGCGTCGGCCGTCTCGGACCACTCCGGCGGCGCGGCCAGTTTCAAGAAGTGCGTGCCCAACTCGCGGGCCAGGAACGCCTTCGCGGCGGCCACGGCGAAGTTCGGCGGGAACGCGACTTGCGCGAGCAGCCCGCCCGCCCGCAGGAAACGCAACTCGACTTCGGGCTGGTCGGCGAGGGCTTCGCAGTGCAGTGCGGCGTCGGCGGCGACCGGCAGCAGTTGCGCCGTCATCTGGCCGCGATCGACGTGCAGGCCCGGCGCGTGGTGGCGGTGCAGCAGCCGGGCGAACGGGCCGGCCGGCGGCGTGCGGCCGTTGCGGAAGCCGGGCGGGTGCGCCGGCGTCGCGTCGCCCAGCAAGACGCGGCGGCCGGCGAGTGAGTCGACGGCGTGCAACTCGGCGTCGCCCAGGAGTTCCGCGTCGGTCAGGATCGCCACGTCGAACGCCGCCGGGGCGTGCAGCGCGGCGTCGCCCCGCAGAGCCGAGACCGGGCCGACGACCACGGCCGCGGCGTCGATCAGCCGGCGGGCCAGCGTGGGGGCGTCGGCCTCGAAGTGCCGCAGGCTCGCGGCGTGCCGCTCGGCGTCGGCGCGGGCCTCGGCCAGGCGGGCGGCGTGGTCGGCCGCGGCCGCGCCGTGCTCGGCCTCGGCGAGTGTCACGCGGCCTTCGAGGTCGGCGTGCGCCTGAACGCGGGCTGTCTCGGCGGCGGCAACGGAGGCCGTCAACTCGTCCGCCTCGCGGCGTAGTGCGGCGACGCGGGCCTCGGTCTCGGTGACCTTGACGGCGAGGGTCTGCGGGGCGGCGGCCGACTCGTCGGCGGCGAACAGCCGCTTGACGCTCGCCATCCAGCCGGCCGGCTTCTTCGCCTCGGCGGCCTGCTGCTGCGCCGCGAGTTCGGCGACCGCCTGCGCGTGCGACTGGCCGGCGGCGTGCAGTTCCGCGGCGACCTCGGCTAGCCGCGGCGACGGGGTGACCGGCGTCGAGAGCCGGTCGCGCTCGGCCCGGAGTTCGGCCAGCCGGTCGCCTGTCGGCGCGTCGTTGTCGAGGCTCGCGACGCGGGCGGCCGACTCGCGGGCGGCGGCTTGCAGCTTCGCGCGAACCTGCTGGACCGCGAGTTCGCCGTGGACCCGGCCGACGCGCTCCGCACTCGCCGACGGCAGTTGGTTGGCCGGCTCGCCCGCGCCCAACGCCCGCAGCAACGACGATTCCCCCGCGTCGCGCAGGCGGACGACTAACTTGTCGGCGTCGATCGACTCGGCGGTCAGCAGCACGACGCGCTCGCCGCGCTGCCGGCAGGCGCGGGCCAACTCGCCGGCGAGGCGGAGTTGGTCGGCGGCGCAGGCGTCGAGGAGGTAGACGTCGGGGCAGGCGACGGCGGCGCGCAGGGCGGCGAGTTCCGCGGGGGTGCCGTCACAGGCGACGGCGGCGGCCGGGGCGAAGGGGGTGGTCAGGGAGTGGCTCGCGGGCGGTGTTCGG
>JANXTD010000100.1 GCA_025352585.1 Fimbriiglobus sp. | reverse complement strand
CCGTCGGCGACCTGGACGGCGAAAAATCTGGGGAGGGTGGTGATCGTTACGGCGGGGACGGGAGACTTGCCGGTCGCGCAGGAAGCGCTCGTCACGGCCCGGGTGATGGGCGCGAAGGTCGAAATGATCGTCGATGTCGGGGTCGCCGGCATTCACCGGCTGCTCGCCCACCGGGACCGGCTCACCGCCGCGGACGTGGTCGTCGCCGTGGCGGGGATGGACGGGGCGCTGCCGAGCGTCGTCGGCGGGCTGATCGACGCGCCGGTGATCGCCGTCCCGACGAGCGTCGGGTACGGCGCGGCCTTCGGCGGCGTCGCGGCCCTACTCACCATGCTCAACAGTTGCTCGGCGGGCGTCTGTGTCGTCAACATCGACGCCGGCTTCAAGGCGGGCTACGTCGCCGCCCGCATCGTCCGCCGGCTGCACGAGGCCCGGTCACTTCCCAGGTAGCGTCGGCACGCCGACCTTCAGCGGCTCCGGCGGCGCGACCGGCGCGTCGGCTTTGGCCGACGGACTGAAGTTCGGCGCGACGATACCGCTGTTCGTGCCGGAGTCGCGGCCGATCGGCGAATCGGCCGTGTAGGTGCCGTTCGCCGGGGTCAGCATCATCGACGCGCTGTTGCGGGGCGGGGAGACTTGCGGCGGGATCACCGTCGGCAAGTTCCCGTTGATCGACTGCCCGGAGGCCAGTGCCATGCCCGGCCCGGACGTGGTGGGCGGGACCTCGACGGCCGGCTTGCGAATCGAGACGGGCGTCTGGGCGTCGGCCGGCTTGGGCGGCATCTCGCGCGGCGTGTTGTTGACGTTACTCGGCTTCGGCAGGCGTAAGTTGGGGCTGGGCGTCTTGAGGTCGGACTTCGGCGAGACGCAGCCGGAACTCAGCCCGAGCAGCGCCACGAGAAGGGCGAGGCGGGGCGTCCGTGCCCCCGTGAAAGACCGTCCTGGCTTCATCGCAAAACCCTCACCGAGCCGGCGGGGGTCCATCCCCTGTGCGTCGGGAGTCGTCCGCCATCCCTGGCGGCGCGGCCCCGGCGACCCGTGCTCGGAGCGGGCGTATAAGCGGGCGTGGCAACGCGTGCAAGCCCGAGTTACTTCGGCACGCCGGCGGCCGCGCCGGGGGCGGCGATGCCGGGGGCCGGGCCGGGGCCGGCCGGGATCGGCGGGGCCGCCTGGATCGGCGCGAGCGGGGCGACGCCGCCGCCACCGCCGCGGCGCGTCACGCCCTCCGGGTCCTGCATCGAGTTCAACTCGTTCTGCAACTGGAACACCGGGTCGGGCGGGAAGTATTGGGGCGGGTGCTGCAAGTAGCGGCCCGACGGCAGGGTCATGCCGCCGAACCCGGCCGGCGGCGTCTGGCAGCCGGCCGCCGCGACCACACCCGTGCCGAGGGCCGCGAAGGCCGCCAGCTTCGTCATCGTCCGTCGCGCGTCGCTCATGCCAAGCTCCCTGGGCCGTGTCTTGTCCGTGGCTAACGAAGGTATCGGCTGTCCGGCCTGCGGGGTTTAGTCCGATTCCGGGACTCCGGTCGCCCCACAAGGGGGCCAGGGCTACGCAGAGATTGAGACTGGGGTGGTGATCATTGCGACGGCCTGGTGGGGGAAGGCTGCCAGTCGGCGGGTCGTCGCCGCCAGACTGGAGTCGTCCTCCCGACGCAACAGGTGGATCGCCACGTTCCGCAGCGACGCCAGCACCCGCGCCGACTGGCCCCGACGCACCCGGCACCTGTCCTCGCCCAACGTCACGTCGCGCACGTAGTGCAACCCGCTCTCGATCCCCCAGTGCGCCCGCGTGAAGTCGAGCAGGTCCTCCGCCGTGGCCTCCGCCCGCGTCAGGCTCGTCAGCCCGTACACCACCTCGACCGTCGTCACCCCGCGGGCCGTCCGCTCCCGCGTCAGCCGGAACACCTGCGAGAGCCCCGGCCAGTCGGCGCGGTACTCATTGAGCCAGGTCGAGGTCGCCAGCGTCCGCGACTCGACCCGCCCGCGGCCCTCGTCCCGCGTCGAGGCCACCTCGGCGTCCCGGTCCCACTGCTCCTGACGCCGAGGGGGAAAAATCGCCGCCCTCGGCGGTGGCGAAGGCGGCGGCCAGGTCGTCGTGCAGGCCGGGCTGGTTGGCCTTGGCGTACAGGATGTACTCGCCCTGCTTCTCCAGCACTCTCGCGGCGAAGTCGGCGTGCGTGAACGCGGCGTCGGCGGTCACCACCGCGCCCCGCAGGGGGGGCAACGCCCCGAGCAGACGCAGGGCCGTCTTGTGCTCGTTGGTGGTCGCCTCGACGGTCATCTGGGCGATCACCGAGCCGGCCTGCGGGGCGTAGGCGGCGAGCAGGTGGACGCCGGGCACGGTGCCGTCGCGGCTGCCGCGGAGGACCTTGCCGTCGATCGCGACGTGCTCCCAGCCGCCGGCGTGGCGGCCGGCCAGCCACTCGCCGATCGTCGCGTCGAGGCGGTCGGCGTCGAGTCCGCGGAACAGCTTGGCCAGGGTGTTGGCGCACGGCATCTTGCCGCTGGTGAACCCCAGCGCGTGGCCGAGGCGGTGGCCGCGGAGTCGCCCGAACTGGGCGATGGCGGCGAGGCTGGTCTGGCCGGCGAGGACGGCGACGAGGGTCAGCCCGAGGAGTGCCGCGAGGGGGTACTGGCGTCCGTGGCGGCCGCGGGGGTCGGGCAGGTCGGCGAGGAGTTCGAGGAGCGGGCGGGCCATGCGAGGGACTCC
>JANXTD010000085.1 GCA_025352585.1 Fimbriiglobus sp. | reverse complement strand
AGCCGCCTGCGTGAGCGGGCGGGTTCTCGAGGCTCACGGCTCGCAGACTGGCCTGCCACTGAGGAGCGTTCGGACCCTGGGAGTTCCAGAACCCGCCCGCTCACGCAGGCGGCTCGCCTGAACAGGCCGCGAAACGCGTCGCCCGCACCCGGACTCGCCGACGCCGCTCGCTGTTAGTAGTCGCCGGGGATCACCTGGCCGTCGGCGCGGGCGGCGAGCAGTAGCATCACCGAGAGACTCATCCCGGACCTCACCGCGCGCACGGAGCCGTCCCCGAAGGCGACGTTGCACACGCCGGTGTGGAAACTGTAAAGCTCGCCCTGGTTGTACGCGTTGATCGTGAGGGCGGTGGGGACTTGGGTTCCACTCGTGACCTTGGCGGGCTTGGTCGCCGGGGCGAGCGGGCCTTGCGTCCCGGAGCAAGTCATGGTGTTCTGCTCGGCGGCCCAGGCCCCGCGGACCGTCGTGAACGAGGGGTCGGTGTGCTTCGTGCCGACCGCCCACGGCTCCTCGCGGGCACCGCTCTCGCCGAGCATCATCGTGTTACTCAGGCCGTCCGTGATGGCGAGCAGCTGCGTGCGGCCGTTGACGCGCAAGACGCCCAGGATCGCGTCGGCACCGGGGTAGGCCGCGAGGCCGGGGCCGGGGGCCGGGGCCGTCCAGACCGACGAGTTGTTGTTGGTCCGCGTAATCGGGAAGTAGTCGGCCGTGGCGACCGTGTCCGAGCCGTCGGTCGCGGTGAACGAGAGTGTGCCCGTCGTGAGGTGCGCCGTCGGCACCGACGGGCACTCGAAGGTGGGGATGCGGACTTTGATCGCCGGGCGGTTGGCGGGGTCGGACCAGTCGAGTTTGAAGTTGTAACCGCCGGCAACCGCGGTGAGGACGTTGGCTTGCTCAATGTAAGGCAACATCACCGACTGGAAGCCGTGGCGGGCGTAGGTCGTCCCGCTCACGAAGAACTCGCTGAGGTCCGGGTGGGGTACGAGCGCTGAGGGGCCGTTAACGGCCCCCGGCGGCAAGGAACCGTTCGCGCTCTCGTAGTTGTGGACCGCAAGCCCCATCTGCTTCAAGTTGTTACTGCACTTCATGCGGGCCGCCGCCTCGCGAACCTTTTGCACGGCGGGCAGTAGCAGGCCAATCAGGATGGCGATGATGGCGATGACGACGAGTAACTCGATCAGCGTAAACGCGGGCCGGACGGTTTGCCGAGTGGGGGTGCGCATGGCACTCCTGAATGTAGGGGATATTGCGGGCGCGGAAACAGAAGAGGCTCACCTGAACTCGACATTCAAGCTCGCACGTTTCCCCGTCGGGGGCAGCCCAGGGTGTGGTCCCGGACTGCGGAGTGTCTGGGCCGACCGGTTCGACGCCGGCTCGGCAACCGACCTGACTCGATTCCAACCAACAAGTCTCAAGGGAAGGGATGGAGAGTCCCCTGGAGTTCTTAAGGAATGCTAACCACAACGTGGTGTGGAGACAAGACTCGGTCAATGAAGATCCGGGGAAGATCGGCTGCCGCGCGATTGCGATCCGAGTATCAATCATCGCCCGACTCAATATTTAAGATTAGATCTGATAGGGCTACTGTCGCGGATTGTGGCTCGTCTCGGGGTCGCCCGCCGGGGGCTGTGAGTAGGTTTGAAGAAGGATCGGCCAATCCGCCGGGGGGCGTCTAGACACGCCGGGGTTCGGGTGCAGGATGGTAATGCCTCGCGCCCCCCGGTCCGGGTATCGCACCCCATGTTCCGACGCTTGAGCTTGCTGGTCGTGCTCGCCGGCGTGGCCGTGATGCCGCTGTCGTGTGCCCCGTCGGACGCCGTCACGGTCCAAGGCGCGGGGGCGACCTTCCCGGCCCCGCTCTCGAAGCGCTGGTTCCTCGACTACAACCTCGCCCACCCCGAAGTCCGCGTCAACTACCAGGCCATCGGCAGCGGGGCCGGCGTCAACCAACTCCAAGCCGGGCTGACCCACTTCGCCGAGTCCGACGAGGCGCTGTCGAAAACCAAACTCGGCGAGGTCGCCAAGGCGATCGCCGAGCGCGAGGGCCGGCCCGTCGAGTTGATGCAGGTGCCGATCACCGGCGGCGCGGTCGCCTTGTGCTACAACCTGCCGGGCAACCCCGAGCTGAAGTTGCCCCGCAAGGTCTACGTCGGCATGGCGCTGGGCGAGGTCACCCACTGGGACGACGAGGCGCTGCACGACGCCAACCCCGGCGTCGAGTTGCCGCACCTGCCGATCACCTTCGTCCGCCGCGCCGAGAGCAGCGGCACGACCTTCGTGTTCACGACGCACCTCAACGCCATCGACGACCGCTGGAAGCTGGCCAAGGACCGCAAGCCGGGCAGCCCGCTGGCGAAGTCGCCGGACGGCCCCGGCGCGAGCAAGACCCCGCAGTGGAAGGCCGGCATCGGCGGCAAGGGCAACTCGGGGGTCGCCGCCCTGGTCGCGCAGACGCCGGGGGCGTTCGGCTACCTCGAAGCCGGCTACGCCCAACTGTCGGGCCTCAAGGTGGCGCGGCTTCAGAACCACTCCGGGGCGTACCTCCCGCCGGCCAGCGAGCACGCCCGCGTCGGCCTCGAAGAGGCCGTCTTCAACGACGTGTTCGGCACCACGGTCCCCGACCCCAAGGCGGCCTGCGCCTACCCGATCGTGACCTTCACCTGGGCCGTGACCCGCACCCGCTACGCCGACCGCCGCGTCGGCGACGCCCTGCGGTCGGTGCTGGAGTACTGCCTCGACGACGCGCCGGGCCAGGGGCAAGGGCTGAGCCAAAGCCTCGGCTACGTCAAGTTGCCGCAAGCGACCCTCGACCGGGCCCGCCGGGCCGTGCAGCGCCTCAACGCCGACCCCGCGCCGGAGCCGACGAGATGACCCGACCCGACCCCACCGGCACGCTGGCGCGGCCGCCGACCCGCTTCGACAAGTGGGCCGACCGCAGCTTCCGCGGCCTGGCCGCGACTTCCGCCGCGCTGGCGGTGCTGCTCGTGGTGGGCATCGTCGCCCAGATCGCCGGGCAGGCCGAGCCGGCCGTGCGCGAGTACGGCGTCGACTTCCTCACGACGAGCAAGTGGGACCCCTCCGGCAAGAAGTTCGGCGTGCTGCCGCAGATCGCCGGCACGCTGTACAGCTCGGTCCTCGGCGTCGCCCTCGGCTCGCTGTTCGGCGTCACGGTGGCCATCGTCCTGACGCAAGACTTCCTGCCGCCGCGGCTCGAGGCGGTCGCCAAGGGCGTCGTCGAGTTGCTCTCGGCGGTGCCGAGCGTCGTCTACGGCCTGTGGGGGATCTTCGTGGTCATCCCGGCGCTGCGGCCGCTGGCTAACGCCGCCCACGAGACCTTCGGCGCGCTGCCGATCTTCGGCACGCGGCTGTCGGGGCCGGGACTCTTGCCGGCGGCGTTCGTTTTGGCGATCATGGTGCTGCCGACGGTCACCGCCATCTCGCGCGACGCCCTGGCCGCCGTGCCCGGCAAGCTGCGCGAGGCGGCCTTCGGCCTCGGGGCGACCCGCTGGGAGGCGATCGTCAAAGTCGTGCTGCCGACGGCGTCGCGCGGCATCTTCGGCGCGATCGTCCTGGCCTTCGGCCGCGCCGTCGGCGAGACGATGGCGCTAGCGATGCTCCTGGGGAACAGCAACAGCTTCAGTTGGTCGCTGTTCGCGCCGGGCACGACGCTGGCGACGCTGATGGCCAACCAGTGGCCCGAGTCGGGGGCCGTCGAGAAGGGCGCGCTGATGTACGCCGGGCTGGTCCTGCTGGGCATTACGCTGCTGATCAACAGCGTCGGCACGCTGATCCTGCGCCGCACCGTCCGGGTCGAGGAGGCGCACCAGTGATTGCCCACGACGAACCCCGCGCCCGGCCGGCGGCCGCCGACTTGAACTGGGGCCTCGGCCACCGCCGCACGCTGCTCAGCGCCGCCCTCACGGTCGTCGCCGGGGCCATGACGGTCGCGGCGATGGTGCCGCTGCTGTCGGTGCTGGCGATGCTGATCTACCGCGGCGGCCAGCGACTGACCCCGCAACTCTTCCTCGCCCTCCCGCCGGCGGCCGGCATGGAGGGCGGCGGGGTGGGCAACGCCCTCGTCGGCACGCTATTAATGGTCGCCATCGCCACGGCGTTGAGCGTGCCGTTCGGCGTGTTGGCGGCGGTCTTCCTGGCCGAGTTCGGCCCCGAGACGCGGCTGGCCGGCGCGGTGCGCTTCGTGGCGAAGGTGCTGTCGGGGCTGCCGTCCGTGCTGGCCGGGCTGTTCGCCTACGCCGCCGTCGTGCTGGCCACCGGCACCTACTCCGCGCTGGCCGGCGGGGCGGCGCTGGCCGTGCTGATGCTGCCGACGGTGCTGCTGACCGCCGAGCAGGCCTTGAAGGCGGTGCCGCGGCGGATGCGCGAGGCGGCCGTCGGCATGGGCTGCACGCCGACGCAGGCGGTCTGGCACGTCGTGCTGCCGGCCGCGCTGCCGGGCGTGCTGACCGGGGTGATGCTCGCGGTGGCCCGCGCCGCCGGCGAGACGGCCCCGCTGCTGTTCACGGCGCTGTTCAGCGACTACTGGCTGACGCGCAACCCGATGTCGCCGACGCCGTCGCTGGCGGTGCTGATCTTCGACTTCTCGAGTTCGCCGTTCCGCAACCAGGTCGAGGTCGCCTGGGCGGCCTCGCTGGTGCTGGTGGCGCTGGTGATGCTGACCAACGTGGCCGCCCGGACGTGGGCCGCCCGATCCGCCCCGAAGTAGGTGCCGCCGTGAGCCAAGCCGAAGCCCTCGCCGCCCCGCCCGCCCTGTACACCCCTCACGCCGCCCCGCGCGCCACCGACGCCGCCGTCGAGCTGCGCCTGAAGTCGCTTCACTACGGCGACTTCCGGGCCGTGCGGGACGTCAACCTGACGATCCGCCGCAACGCCGTCACCGCCCTGATCGGCCCGTCGGGGTGCGGCAAGAGCACCGTGCTGCGCTGCATTAACCGCATGAACGACCTCGTCCGCGGCTTCCGCCTCGACGGCGAAGTCCGCTTCCGCGGCCGCGACATCTACGACAAGGCGGTCGACCCGGTCGCGGTGCGCCGCGCCATCGGCATGGTCTTCCAGCAGCCCAACCCGTTCGCCATGAGCGTGGCCCGCAACGTGACCTTCGGCCTGAAGCTCAACGGCGTCCGCGACCACCTCAACGAGCGGGTCGAGCAGGCCCTGCGGGGGGCGGCGCTCTGGGACGAGGTCAAGGACCACCTCAACAAGAGCGCGCTGTCGCTCTCCGGCGGCCAGCAGCAGCGGCTGTGCATCGCGCGGGCCATCGCCACCCAGCCGGAGGTCATCCTGATGGACGAGCCGTGCTCGGCGATCGACCCCATCGCGACGCTCAAGATCGAGGAGCTGATGACGGCGTTGAAGGCGAAGTACACGATCGTGATCGTGACGCACAACTTGCAGCAGGCCCGGCGCGTCGCCGACGACACGGCCTTCCTGTACGTCGATCGCTCGGCCGGCGGCCGCACCGGTTACTTGGTCGAGAGCGGCCCGACGGCGGAGTTCTTCGCCAACCCTCGCGAGAAGCCGACGCAGGATTACGTCGCCGGCGCGTTCGGCTGACCGGGCGCGGCAGGTGCGGTTCGTCTTGTTAGCCCCACGCGCGAGCGAGGGGAGCAAATTCGAGGGGACCACGCGGGTGGGGGAGGACAAGGCTGTCAACACCCACAAACACTGGCCCTACGGACTTGCTCCCCTCGCTCGCGCGTCGGGCTAACAAAACCAACACGGGTCGCCTGCGGCGGAGCCTCGAACCCCAAATCTGAGACGTGTTGACTCACTTTGACTGGCGTCCATGAAGACCGCCTCGCCCCAACAATCGGATCTGCTGTAACGCCCCGGCTGAATGCTACCGGGGGGTTCAAGTCGCCTCAGTTGGCCAAGGGCCGCGACGGGGGTTAGTCGTTGTGCAGTTCTTGCAGGAACGCCAGCGCCTGGTGGAAGGTTTTGCTGTCGTGCTGATACAGCACCGACGCGATGGCCTGCACCGTCTCGATGTCGTAGGTCTTGACCAACTTGTTGACCTGGCGGGCGACCTCGACGCCGCCGGCGGTGTTCGCGCCGCCGGCGCTGCGGCGCTCGCCGTTGTTGAGGGCCTTCGACTTCAGTTGCGACTTGTACGACGAGAACTGGCCGGGCGGCATGCGGAAGCCTTCGCCGTAGTGCGACACGATCCAGTCGACGCCTTCCTGCGGCTTCTCCACGCCCGCCTCGATGGCGCGCTTGACGGCCTCGGTCTTCGTGACCTTGGGCTTGGGCTCTTCGGCGGTCTTCTTTGCCACGGACATCCCCTTTAAGGTTTACGGTTGCCTCTTCTATTTACCCCGGCCGATAATCTTTGACAAGCCACATAGACGACAATTCTTGCGGGATTTCCGCAACTCGCCTTCGTGGGGGGCCACCAACGGACGAATCCCGCGGGGGTTGCTTGAAATCAAGCATCCCCCGCGGGATTCGTGTGGGGGCGCAACCGGCGCGTCAATCCCCGGACTTCAAGTCGAAGATCGACTCGGCCAGGCCGCGTACCAACAAGTTGCCGGGCTGCGTCGGCTGGTGGTAGCCCCACATGCCGCGCACCATTTCGTAACTCATGATCGCGCCCATGAACATCAGCGGCAGGGTCATGAACAGGACCACGGCCGGCAGCGCGCCCCACCTGGCCGGGGCCGCGACGACGGTCTGCACCGGGGCACCGCGGTAGTCGCCGTCGTCGTCGCGCAGGTTGTGGCCGCGCAGTTCGCCGCTGGCGGACGGCCCGTGCTCGAGGTCGTCGCCCAGGTCCACGCCGTCGGGGTCGGCCAGCGCCCGCCGCCCGCCGCGGCCCTTGGCGCGCGGGGCGTCTTCCAGGATCGGCTCGCCGTCGTCGATCACCATGACCTGGCTGGCGCTCTCGTCGTCGTTCGGGTCCGCCATGTCCGAGGCGTCGATCTCGAAGCCCTCGTCGCCGGTGAGGTCGGTGCCGTCCGCGACGACCACCGACGACGACTCCTCGTTCTCGAGCGACGGCAACTCGAAGTCGGTCTCGAAGATGTCGCCCTGCGAGTTGTCCGCCGCGCCGCCGCGGCCCGACTGCGCACTCGCCACCACGTCGGAGATGCCCGAGTGGTCGTCCAGGGTCAGCTCGAACTCGCTGTCCGAGTCCGGCCCCGTCGAGCGGCTCACGGTACTCCGCGGGCCGGACATCTTGCCGGCCGAGGAGCCGCCGGGCGAGGCGTCGAGCGACAGCTCGAAATCGACGTCCGAGTCGCTGTCGGCCGGCACGTCGGCGAGGTTCATCGGCCCGGTCTTGGGGGCCTTGCGCTCCAGCGACAGCCCGCTGTCGGCCGGCCGGCTGAGGTTGATGCCGCTCTGGCCGGCCTTCGGGTCGCTGGGCAGCAGCAGGCCGCCGAGGTCCACCTCCTCCGAGCTGTCGCCGGCCATCTCGAGTTCGAGCGAGTCGTTGCTGGGGTCGAGGCTCAGCTCGAATTCGCTCGAGCTGTCGTCGCCCTTGGCCCCGGCGGCGTTCTTGGTGGGGCTGGGAATCTTCGCCGACTCCGGCCCGGCGAGCTTGGTCCCCGACTTGGGCGCGGACAGCCGGCCCGAGCCGCCGCTGGGCTTGATCACGGCACTACTCGGGCCGGCGAGGTCGATCGTGATTTCCTCGGTCGGCAGCGAGTCGTCGGAGGCGTCGCGGGCGTCGCGGCGGCCGACGCCGACGCCGCTGGCGGGGTCGAGCCGCACGTCGCTGTCGCTGCCCGACTTGGCCGGCTTGCCGGCCTTCGGCGGCGGCGGGGGCGCGGTGAAGATGTCGTCGTCCACGGCCACCAGCAGCGGCTCGTCGGCGTCCGGCAGGCGGGGCCGCTTGGTGCCCTTGGGCATCGGCGCGGCGTCCTCGGCCAGCGCGAACGAGAAGTCGTTGGAGTCCTCGGCCGGGGCGGAGCCGACGGGGCCGACAGCCAAGCCGGGGTCGCTGGCGGCCCCGAGCACGCGGGCGAATTCGTCGATGTCGGCGGCCCGGAAGTGCGGCGGGTTGCCGGGGATCATCTGGATGTCCTTGACCCACTCGGTCTTGAGCTTGCGCTTGAAAACATCCACGGCCAGGCCGAGTTTCGACGCGGCTTCATCGAGGGTGTACAGCTTGGCCATCGGGGAGGTCTCGGGGGGTCGCGGGCCGCCCGCACGGGGCTACTTGCTATCTTTGCCGATTGTAAGTCCGGATGCAGCGCCTTGTGTCAAAGATTTCCGCCCCCGGCCGCAAGTGAGCGCCGCGCACGCGGGGGACGCCGGTCGTAAGGGAGTCAACGCGAACCCGCGGGCCGTCGTCGTCCTCCGGACAGTTGGGGGGCGTGTCGGCGGATTCCCCCTTGGCAAGGGGCGTGGCGGCGTTAAGATTCACGGTGTGTGTGAGGGGATGTAGCTCAATTGGTTAGAGCGCCGGACTGTCGATCCGGAGGTTGCGGGTTCGAGTCCCGTCATCCTCGCTGTGCAAAGTGATGCGAGCCGGTGCCGAAAGGTGCCGGCTCGCTGCGTTTTGTAGGGTCCCATACCCATCTACGTCATCCACCTCGACAATGCGAAGGACGCCAGACGGTGCCGATCGGTGCGGCCGAATGCCCCCCGTGGGTGCAACCGGTGGTGCAACCGAATTGCCGTCGGTGCCAGTCATGCGAAGGGGGATTGCGGCCGCGTCCGGCCCCGGCGGCACGAGGTTCGGCAGCTTGCCCACGGCCCCGGTCAGGTCGTAAAGCCGGCGGTGCGAGTACCGCGCCGTCAGTTCCGGCTTCGAGTGCCCGGCGAGTTCTTGCAGAGTGCGGAGGTCGATGCCGGCCCGCCCGCCCAACGTGAGGTACGAGTGTCGCAAGCTGTGGAAGTCGGCGAACTCGGGGCCGTCCGGCCCGTCCACGACGTAGGCGATGGCGGCGGCTTCGAGATCACCCCGCAGCATCTCCGCCCCGCGACGGTCCCGCGCCCACGTCCCGCCCCAGATCGGCGAGTTGGCGGGCCGGCCGTCGAAGTAGTCCGGGAGCGCGGCGGCCACGTCGGGCGGCAGCGGCTGCACCTTCA
>JANXTD010000062.1 GCA_025352585.1 Fimbriiglobus sp. | reverse complement strand
TTCAACGTCCCCGGCGGCCGCTGCGAGTCGTGCCAGGGCAACGGCTCCAACAAGCTCGAAATGGACTTCCTCGCCGACGTGTGGGTGACGTGCGCCATTTGCGAGGGCCGCCGCTTCAACCGCGAAACCTTGCAGGTGAAGTACCGCGGCCGCAGTATCCACGAGGTGCTCGAACTCGAAGTCGGCCAGGCGCTCGAGACCTTCGAGAACCACCCCAAGATTCACGGCATGCTCAAGACGCTCCACGACGTGGGCCTCGACTACCTTAAGCTGGGGCAGCCGTCGCCGACGCTGTCCGGTGGCGAGGCGCAGCGTGTGAAGCTGGCGAAGGAGTTGTGCCGCAAGGGGACCGGCAAGACGATCTACGTCCTCGACGAGCCGACGACCGGGCTGCACTTTGAAGACATCCGCAAGTTACTAGAAGTCCTGCACGGATTCGTCGAGCAGGGCAACACGGTGCTGGTGATCGAGCACAACCTCGACGTGATCAAGACTTCCGACTGGGTCATCGACATGGGGCCGGACGGCGGCAGCGGCGGCGGCGAAGTCGTCGTCGTCGGCACCCCGGAGACGGTGGCCAAGTGCGCGGCGTCCTTCACCGGCCAGGCGCTCGTGCCGGTCTTGAACCCCAAGAAGGCGGCCAAGCTGGCCCGCAAGCCGGTGCAGCGCACGGCCGCCGCCGAGTTCATCTCGCACATCGAGGTGCAAGGGGCCAGCGAGCACAACTTGAAGCACGTCTCGGCCCGCATCCCGCGCGAAAAGATGACGGTGCTGTGCGGCCCCAGCGGCTCCGGCAAGTCGTCGCTGGCGATGGACACCATCTACGCCGAGGGCCAGCGCCGCTACGTCGAGAGCCTGTCGAGCTACGCCCGTCAATTTCTGGGCCAGGTGCAGAAGCCCAAGGTCGAGCAGATCACCGGGCTGTCGCCGGCCATTGCCATCGAGCAGAAGACGACGAGCAAGTCGCCACGCTCGACGGTCGGCACGATCACCGAGGTCTACGATTACCTGCGGATTCTGTACGCCCGCGTCGGGGTGCGCTACTGCCCGAAGTGCGACGAGCCGATGGGCACGCAGTCGGCCGACCAGATCGTCGAGCGCGTCCTGAGCCTGCCCGAAGGCACCAAGCTTTACGTGATGGCCCCGATCGAGCGCAAGGGCGGCGAGAAGTACGAGGCGCTCTTCGACGAGGTCCGCAAGGCCGGCTTCTCGCGGATGCGGGTCGATGGCAAGTCGTTCGCGCTCGACGAGCCGCCGGCGATCGACCACCGCCGCAAGCACAACGTCGAAGTCATCGTCGATCGCAACGTCGTCAAGCCCGGCACGCGGACCCGCATCGCCGACGCCGTCGAGCAAGCCCTGTCACTCGGCCGCGGCGTGGTGCGGCTAGCCTACGTCGAGGCCGACCGCGACGAGACACAATGGAAAGTCGAGCGCTTCTCGCAGCACCTCGCCTGCGGATGCTGCGGCAAGAGCTACGAGGTGCTGAACCCGCACAACTACTCGTTCAACAGCCCCCTCGGCTGGTGCGCCACCTGCGAAGGGCTGGGCGTGCAGCGCGGGGCCAACGTCGCGCTCATAGTCGGTGACAGTACATTGTCACTGCGGCAAGGCGCGGTCGGAGCGTGGCCGGCGTTAAAGCCGGGGAGTGCGTTCCTGCCGTTCGCCGAGGCGATTGCGCGGCACGCCGGGTGTGACCTCGACACCCCGTATGGCGAGTTGACCGAAGAGCAACAGCGGGCCATCCTGCACGGTACCGGCGACGAGTTCTTGAAGCTCGCCGGGTCGCCGAACTCGTTCCAGTACAAGGGGCTGTTCCCCGCCATCGACGAGGCGTCGCGGGTCAGCTTCGTCTACCGCGCCAGCCTCGACCACCTCGTCGATGAAGTCCCCTGCACCGCCTGCGACGGCTCCCGGTTGCGACGCGACGCGGCGGCGACCCGCTTCGGCAACTTGACCCTCGGCACCCTCACCGGCCAGCCGCTCGGCGACACGCTCAAACTGTTCACCGGCACGACGTTGCCGAAGCGCGAGTTGGAGATGGTCAGCGAGGTCCGCAAGGAGGTCATCTCGCGGCTGAAGTTCCTCGTCGATGTCGGCCTCGGCTACCTGAGCCTCGACCGCAAAGGCCCGACGCTCTCCGGCGGCGAGGCCCAGCGCATCCGCCTGGCGTCGCAGATCGGCTCTGGGCTGACGGGCGTGCTGTACGTCCTCGACGAGCCGACCATCGGCCTGCACCCGCGCGACAACGCCAGACTCCTGGGGGCGCTGCAACGCCTGCGCGACCTCGGCAACACGCTGCTGCTCGTCGAGCACGACCGCGAGGTGATCGCCGCGGCCGACTACTTGTTGGACTTCGGCCCCGGCGCGGGCGACCAGGGCGGCGAGGTCACCGCGGACGGCACGCCGGCGCAAATCGAGGCGTCCGAGAACTCGCTGACCGGCAAGTACCTGTCGGGCCGCGTCGCCATCCCCGTGCCGGCCGCGCGCCGCTGCCGAGATGCGGAAGTCCCCGGACCGGCGCTGAACTTCCACGAGGTGACGTGGGGGTCGCCGCTGGGCCTGGCCATCAGCATCCTCGGGGCGCGGCAACACAACCTCCGCAACGTCGATGTCCACCTGCCGCTCGGCACGCTACTGGCAGTGACCGGGGTCAGCGGTTCGGGCAAGTCGTCGCTGGTCAACGAGGTGCTGTACAACACCCTCGCCCGCAAGTTGCACCGCGCCCAGACGCCGGGGGCGGCCCACGACGACGTTCGCGGCCTGGAGCACATCGACAAGATCATCAACGTCGATCAGGACCCGCTCGGCAACTCGCCGTCGTCGAACCCCGCGACCTACACCGGCGTCTTCGACCTCATCCGCGAGCTGTTCACGCGGCTGCCCGAGTCGAAGTTGCGCGGGTACACGGCCCGGCGATTTAGCTTCAACCAGAAGGGCGGCCGCTGTGAGGCGTGCGAGGGCAACGGCAAGAAGAAGATCGAGATGCACTTCCTGCCCGACGTGTGGGTCGAGTGCGAGACCTGCCACGGCGCACGCTACAACCCCGAAACCCTGGCCGTGCAGTACCGCAGCAAGTCGATCAGCGCCGTCCTCGACCTCCGCATCACCGAAGCCCTCGAACTGTTCGGCAACATCCCGAAAATCCGCGTCGTCTTGCAGACCCTCAGCGACGTGGGCCTCGGCTACATGGCCCTCGGCCAGCCGGCCCCGACGATGTCCGGCGGCGAGGCCCAGCGGGTCAAACTGGCCGCGGAACTCGCGCGGCCCAGCACCGGCAAGACGCTGTATTTACTCGACGAGCCGACGACGGGGCTGCACTTCGACGACGTGCGCAAGCTGCTCGAAGTGCTGCAACGCCTCGTCGATCTCGGCAACACGGTCGTCGTTGTCGAGCACAACGTCGATGTCATCAAGAGCGCCGACTGGGTCGTCGATCTCGGCCCCGAGGCGGGCGTTGGCGGCGGGCAGATCGTCGCGCAGGGCACGCCGGAGATGGTCGTCGCTCAAGCCGCCGCGGCGGGGCCGTCGATGACCTCGCACACGGGGCTGATCTTGGCACCCGTGCTGGCCGCCGGGCCGCGTGTGCTGCGGCCGAAGTACGACGCGAAAGCGGCGATGAAGGCCCGCATCGACGACATCGACATCTCGAAAGTCGGCAAGGACGAGAAGTTGCCGTGGGAGGCCGACGGCGTCAAGTGGCACACCCGCGACCGCGTCACGACCAAGGGCACGGCCGTGAAGTGGGAGGGCGACGCGCTGACCTTCGCGCTCGGACTCGTCGAGGCCAACGGCCCCTTCTCCGCCCCGGATTACGGCACGCGCTCGGTGGTCGAAGTGGCCGCAGTCACGAAGTCGCACGGCTGGTTCCTGCACGCCAACACCGG
>JANXTD010000950.1 GCA_025352585.1 Fimbriiglobus sp. | reverse complement strand
ATCCCGCCGCACAACGTCGGCGAGATTTGCACCGCGCTCATCCGCATGATCGAAGACCCGGAACTGTCGCTCCAAGAGATTCTCGAAATCGTCCCCGGCCCCGACTTCCCCACGGGCGGCATCGTGATGGGCCGCTCCGGCATCATCCGCGGCTACATGGGCGAGCGCAGCCGGATGACCCTGCGGGCGCGGGCCGAGATCGTCGAGGAGGGCAAGGGCAAGACTCCGAGCATCCTCATCCGCGAGGTGCCGTTCCAGGTGACGCGCAACAAGCTCGCCGTGGACATCGGCCGGCTCGTGAAGGAAGAGAAGATCGCCGGCATCAGCGGCATCCGCGACGAGTCGTCTGCCCGCAACGGCGAGCCGGTGCGGCTGGTCATCGAGCTGAAGCGCGGGGCCGACCCGCACCTCATTCTGAACCAACTCTACCAGTTCAGCCCGCTGCAAAAGACCGTCAGCATCGGCCTGCTTGCACTCGTCGATGGCCGGCCGAAGTTCCTCTCCCTCAAGGAGATGATGCAGTACTTCCTGGACCACCGCAACCAGGTGATCCGCCGCCGCACGCAATACTTGTTGCGCGAGGCCAAGCGCCGCGGGCACGTCCTCGAAGGCCAGCTCATCGCCATCTCGTCCCTCGACGAGGTCATCCGCATCTGTCGCACCTCGCCGTCGCGCACCGAGACCAAACTGCGCTTGCAGGCGATGGAAGTCGCGGCGTCGGTCCTCGAACGGGCCATCGGCGTCGAGGCGTTCTCGGCGTTGCAGGGCGAACTCGGCAAGACCGACGTTTACCGCATGACCGAGGCCCAGGCCGAGGCCGTCGTCCGCATGCAACTCGGCCAGTTGGCGGCGCTCGAGAGTGACGAAATCTTGAAGGAGTACCGGCAACTCCGCGACCTGATCATCGGTTACGAGGAACTGCTGGCCGACGACGCCAAGGTCAAGGCGGTCATCCGCGCCGACCTCGAAGTCATCAGAACCCGCTTCGACAACCCGCGCAAGACCGAGATCACCGACGACGGCGGCGATGTCGATTTCGAGGAGCTGATTTCCGACGACCCGACCGTGGTGACGATCAGCCACGAGGGCTTCCTGAAGCGCATGGCGATCGACACCTTCCGCGTGCAGAACCGCGGCGGCAAGGGCGTCTCCGGCGGCCTGCGCGACAACGACTTCGTCGAGCACTTCTTCACGACGACGCTGAAGAGTTACCTGCTCGTCTTCACCGACCGCGGCCAGGTCTACTGGCTGAAGGTCTACAAGGTGCCGGTGGCGACGCGGACCTCGGCGGGGCGGTCGATCGCCAACGTGCTCTCACTGAAGGCCGACGAGAAGATTTCGAGCGTCATCCCGGTCCGCGCCTTCGTCGAGGGCTACGCCCTGATGATGGCCACGCGCAAGGGCGTCGTCAAGAAGACGGCCCTGACCGACTACGGCCGGCCGCGCGCCGGCGGGATCATCGGCATCAACCTCGAAGACGGCGACGCGCTGATCGACGTGGCGTTGACGAAGCTCGGCGACGAGGTGGTGCTGAGCACGCGCAAGGGCATGGCGATCCGCTTCCAGGAGTCGGACACGCGCGAGCAGGGCCGCAACACCAAGGGCGTCCGCGGCATCCGGCTGGGCAAGGACGACCACGTCGTCGGCATGGTCGTCGCCGACCCCGACGGCTCGCTGCTGACGGTCTGCGAACTCGGCTACGGCAAGCGCACCCCCTTCGGCGCGAACACGCCGATCGCCCTCGCCGACATCGATGGCGACCCCGAGGCCAACGGCGACCAGGCCGAACCGGCCGACGAGGCCGAGGCGGAAGAGGCCGACGAGGCGTTGGGCGGCCAGAAGCGCTACCGCTTGCAGCGCCGCGGCGGCAAGGGCACCAAGGACGTGAAGGTGACGGACAAGAACGGCCCGGTCGTCGGCATCGCGGCGGTGCGCGACGGCGACGAGGTCATCGTGATGACGCTGCAAGGCATGGTGACGCGGTCGAAGGTCGATGAGGTGCGCATCGTCGGCCGCAACACGCAGGGCGTGCGGGTCATGAACCTCAACGACGGCGACCGCATCGTGACGTTTGCGAAGCTGGCGGGCGAGACGGCGAGCGAAGTCGCGGCGAAGCGGGAGTAAAACCGACCTCCCGCAGAGGCGCAAAGAAGCTAAAAGAACCAAGTCTTGAACTTGGATTTGGTCTTCTTTGCGACTCTGCGGGAGATACGTTTTAT
>JANXTD010000929.1 GCA_025352585.1 Fimbriiglobus sp. | reverse complement strand
GCACGCCGCGGCAGTAGCCGGTTTCGGCCCACGCGAACGACTCGCGCAGGCGGGGCACGCCGTCGTAGGCGACTTCGAGCGCCAGGCCGGCGCGGTCGGCCGTCTCGAAGTCGACGCCGACGCCGAGCATCGCCCAGCCGGTGACCGGCTCGGGGAACTGCTCGACGAACACGGTGGTCGTCGCCAGGCTGCCCACGCTTGACCCCACGCCGGAAACTTGCGACTCGACGGTGAAGTGTACCGGACGCGGAACTTCATCGAACAGCCCAAGTTGCCGCGTCGGGCCGCCGCGCCGGGGGAATCGCCGGAGTGCGCTTGGCAATCGGCCGGGGGCGGCGTAAAACTGTCTGCCGGCCTCATCGCCGGCATTCGCCCCGACGGGGCGGCGTCCTCCCCGACGACAGCGGGGGGCCTTCGTGAGGTTGACCCCGTATGGCGCGCCGAAGCGCCCCTTCCACGGTCGAAAGTGGACTCCACGCCGCGATCAGCCCGAACCTTTCGGGAACTGTCCGGACCGGAATGCGACGCTCGGACCGCTTCCTGGCGGGCCTCCAGATCGCCAGTCGCGTGGTGTTCGTCTCGCACGTCCAGCCCGACCCCGACAGCCTCGGCAGCATGGTCGGCCTCGCCCACCTCGTCGAGACCCGCCTGAATAAGCCGACGCTCATCACGCGCGACGGGGTCATCAGCCGGGCCGAGAACCGGGCGATGGTCGAGCTGTTGCGGCTCGACCCGACGCCCGTCGAGCAGGTCGTTTGGCGGCCCGGCGACGCGGTCGTGATGGTCGATAGTCAGCCCAACACCGGCCGGCACACGTTGTGTTGCTCTGCCCCGTTGTACGCGGTCATCGACCACCACGAGACGCCCGGCGACCTTGACGACATCCCGTTCACCGACATCCGGCCGAGCCTCGGCGCGACCTGCACGTTGGTGACGAAGTACCTCGCCGAGCAAGACGTACCGATCCCCGAGAAAGTCGCCACGGCCCTGCTCTACGGCATCGAAACCGAAGTGACCGGTTACCCCCGTGAAGCCGGGCCGGACGACGACAAAGCCTTGGTGCTGTTGTACCCGCTGGCCGACAAGGACTTGATCGCCCAGATTCGCAACGCCCGCCTGCCGCACAGCCACTTCGGTTGTCTCCTGCAAGCCCTGCAAAGCTCGTTCATCTACGACCGGCTCATCATCAGTTGGGTGAACCCGCTGCCGCAGCCGGAACTCGCCGCCGAGGTGTGCGACTTCATGGTCCGCTTCGACAAGGTCGATTGGGCCGTGTGCGCCGGCGTCGTCAACGAGTCGCTGATCCTGTCGGTGCGGGCCGCCAAGGAGAACGGCAAGGCCGGCGACATGCTGCGCCGGGTCGTCGGCGAACTCGGCAAGGCCGGCGGGCACGACCGCCGCGCCGGCGGCTGCATCCCGCTGACGAGTTGCTCGATGTCGGCCATCGAAGAACTCCAGTCCGAGTTGCGCCGCCGTTTCTTGAAGGCCCTCAAGATTGAGGACGTCCGCGGCCAACGGCTCGTCCCGCTGCGCGAGATGTTGCAGAACTTGCAGCCTTGATTCCCGGCTGCCGGCAGTCGGGTGGCCCAATCCAAAGTCCGCGCCCGCCGTCGGATAGCTCACGGGAAGTCGAGTCGGTGCGGCGAGTGCGATAGCAATCGCCGCGCCCTGTCCAGCAAATCTTTCGCGATTTTTCACCACTTGACATTTCTGTCGCCTAATACTTCGTCGTCGCCAGGGGTGCCCAACAAACCCCCGGCCCACAACCCTCACCGGGGTTCCCGAGGGCGTTTGCTCAACGGAGCCTCTCCTCGCGAATGAAAGTGGGTGCCCTCATGGCACGCAACGAAGCACTCTTAAGGATCACCAAACTCCTCCTCGCCAAGCGGACGCAACTCCGCAAGCGCCTCGGCATGCAACTCGACCAGCTCGACATGGGGACGACCGTCGGCGACAGCGCGGAGGCGGCCTTCACGGCCAGCGGCGAGGAGATCGCCACGCAACTCGCCCAACTCGACGCCCGCGAACTCGGCCACATCGAGTTGGCCCTCCACCGCGTCAAGCAGGGCATGTACGGCGTCTGCAACGGCTGCGAGGTGAAAATCCCCGTCGCCCGGCTCGACGCATTGCCCTACTCGGTCTTGTGCATCAAGTGCGCGCGGGAGGCCGAGAAGGACTCGCGCTGGCTCGACGACCGCCTGGCGTCGCTCGACTTCAACAAGATGGGCGACTCCACCTCCCGCGAGCTCAGCCTGGCGGACTTCGATTTGAGCAAGTAGCCCGGTCGGACCAGTCGCACGCGGCCCGCAGGTTAGGGGACCTGCGGGCTTTTTGCGTCTTGGGAGTGTGAGCGGCCGGGCACTTCGGCGGCGGTCGGGGAATTGCTTCAAGTCGGCCGGCGGTCCGACGGGTACAGTCTTTCGAG
>JANXTD010000925.1 GCA_025352585.1 Fimbriiglobus sp. | reverse complement strand
GGGACGACGCGGGGTGTCGGCGACCGTACTGCCTTAGTCCGCAAACATTGTCCCCGCGCGGTGCGACCCTCGCTCGCGCGTCGGGCTAACAAGACGCGCCTGCGGCGGAACCAGCTACCGGCTGCCGTGGGTTTTGAGCAGCTCGTGGAAGCGGGGATCCTTGCGGATCGACTCGAGGTCGCGGTCCTGCGTCATCGACTGGAAGTCGCTGTAGCCGAGTTCGACCGCCTTGCGCAACGACTGGATTGCCAAGTCGGGCTGCGACAGGCGGGCGTAGCGGCAGGCCAGGTCGTAGTGCGCGGCCGGGTCGGTCGGGCGGAGTTGCACGAGCGTCTGGTCGAGCTTCAGGCCCTCCTTGACCATCCCCTTTTCGCACAAGTTCTCGGCCTGGACGCGCAGGGCGTCGGTGTGGTCGGGGACGAGCTTCAACAGCGTCGAGAAGAAGTCCAACTCGAAGTCGAGTTGCGGCCTCTCGGAGAGTTGCAGCAGGACGACACTTCCTTGCGAGGAGGGGCGTTTCTTGGGCGTGGCCATGACGTGTCTCCCGCGTGGCGTCCGGGGCGGGGCGGGCCCCCGGCGGTACACAGGGGGATTATAGCCGGCCCCGGCGCGGACTCCATTTGACGACGCGCGGAAGCCGGGGAATTCGGGCGGAATCTGTCGGCTTCGTGGTCAACCAGGCGCGACGCGAGGCGCTGGCGGGTCGGCCCGGCAGCGCCTCGGGGTGCTATCGCGTTACTTGGCGGCCGGCGGCTCGACCTCGTCCTCGTCCTCGTCGTCGTCCTCATCTTCGTCGTCGTCGAGGTCGTCGAGGTCGTCCTCGTCGTCGTCGAGGTCGTCCAACTCGTCGTCGTCGAGGTCGTCGTCGAGGTCGTCATCCAGGTCGTCGTCGTCGTCGTCGTCGTCGTCGTCGTCGTCGGCCTCCTCGGCGTCCGCGGCGCGGATGGTCGAGGGGAGGAACTCGGGTTCGAGTTCGGGGCGGCCGGTCACGGGGAGGGCCGCGAGGGCGAACCAGCTTCGGGCAGTCATGCAGGCTCCTTCAAAGGGTATCGGCAGGCGGTCGGTGGCGGCCGTCAACGGGTCGGGCCCCACCGGCGTCGGCTCCAGGTTCTCAGCGTCGCCGCGGGGGCGTCTTGCCCCGCGCCGGCAGCGGCAGGCGGTTCTTTAGGAACACTCCTAAAGCGTGTCAAGCCAATCGCCTGCGGAAGTTTTTTCGCGGCGTTCCGGGCGGGCCGAACTCAGCCCGCCGGCCGCGCCCGGCCCCCGGCAATCGCCTCGGTCAAGAGCGGCGGCGGCGAGCCGAATTTGGCCGCGTACTCCGCCGCCGTCGGCTCGAGCCGCACGGCGATTTTGCTGGCGTGGTGCAGGGCGATGTCGGCGAACTTGTGGTCCAGGAAAGGGTTCCGGAAGCGCTCCAACGTCTGGGCCGCGAACCGCGCCGCCGAATCGACGCGGCCCTCCAGGGTCGGCACGATCTCCTCGGCCAGCAGCCGCGCTAGCCACGCCCCCAATTCCGGGTCGTTGACCGCGTCCCGCACGATCGTGAAGCCGCGCGGCACCGCCTTGATCAGCAGCGCCGTGTGCGCCGCGTTGAGGATGCGGACCTTGCGCAAGAAGTACGGCTCGACCGCCGGGGAGCGGGTGATCGCGGGGTGCTTGAGGCGGAAGCCCGAGCGCGGGTCGTCTT
Source organism: Fimbriiglobus sp. (assembly GCA_025352585.1). Taxonomy (GTDB): domain Bacteria; phylum Planctomycetota; class Planctomycetia; order Gemmatales; family Gemmataceae; genus Fimbriiglobus. Next base: position 3,494 of record JANXTD010000925.1, on the reverse strand, counting down.
CGAGCGCGAAAAACGCGAACGGCTCCGCGACGATCAGCATGGGGTCGCTCGCCAGCAGCGGGTGGTCGGCCGGGGTGCCGGTGACGATGCGGTCGACGAGCGTGTGCAGCCAGACGCACTCCTCGGCGAGCCACGTTAAGAGCGGCGTGCCGTAGCCCCAGCGCACGGCCAGGTCCAGGACTTTGGCCTTCAAAAGTAGGGCGTTGCCCTCGATCAACTCGCAAGGGATGACCGTCGGCCCCGGCAGCCCGGCGTCGAAGCGGGCCTTCAAGACCGCGAGCAGTTTCGCCGGGAACGAGCGCGGCACGGCGTCCGTCGGCATGTCCTCCATGTCGAGCGTGTAGCCGGCCTCGGTGGTGTTCGAGAGGATCGTGTGCAGGTGCGGCGAGCGCGCGAGTTCGAGCACCGCGGCCCACTCGGTCGCCGCCGGGACGACGCGGCTCACACTCTCGCAGGCCTCGACGCGGTCAACGACTTGGCCGCCCTCGTAGCCGCGCACGGCGACGTGGTAGCGGCCGCGTTGCTGGTTGAGGCCGTCGGTGCGGCCGCCGCCGCCGGCCGTCGATTGGACGATGACGACGCGGCCGACGTTCTGGCCCTCGGCGTTGCCGTGGTGGATGAACAGGTCGGCGAAGGCGCGCAGGAAGCGGCCGGAGCCAAACTGCAAGATCGTCTCGGGAAGCGGCATGGCACTCGGCATGGCGGCACTCGCGGGGCAAGGGGGAGGTTGGGGAACGATTACCCGGCCGCCGCGGAACGACAACGCCAACTTGGCCGCTATCATGGGCGAACGGTTCGCTCGATACGCGGCCGGGGCCACTTCGGGCGAGGGCGAGTTTCGTGTCGCAAACGTCGGCGTCGGTGCGGGGCGGCTTCCTCTTCGGGGTGCTCGCCTACGGCTGGTGGGGCCTCATCCCGCTCTACTTCCGCCAAGTCCGCGACGTGGACGCCGTCGAAATCCTGGCCCAGCGCGTCGTCTGGTCGGTCGCGCTGCTCGCGCTGATGGTCGCGGTCCTGGGCGGCGCGGCCGACATCCTACGGGTCTTGCGCGACCGCAAGCTCGCCCTGACGCTCACACTCAGTGCCGTGCTCATCGGCGTCAACTGGCTGCTCTACATCCACGCCACGGTCACCGACCGCGTCAACGAGGCGGCGCTGGGCTACTACGTCATGCCGCTGGTCAACGCCGCGCTGGCGACGCTGTTCCTCGGCGAAAAACTGCGGCCGGCCCACTACCCGGCGCTGGCGCTGGTCGCCGTCGGCGTCTCGGTGCCGCTGATCGCGCTGGGCAGCGGCTGGCTGTCGATCGTCTTGCCGGTGAGCTTCGGCCTGTACAGCCTGGTGCGCAAGAAGGTCGCCGTCGAGAGCTTCACCGGGCTGTGCGTCGAGACGCTGCTGCTGCTGCCGGCCAGCCTGGCGTACTTGGCGTTTCAGTCTGTCAACGGCACGCTCAGTTTCGGGACGGCCCCGGCCGTCACCGTACTGTTAGCCGGTGGAGGGGTCATCACCGTCGTGCCGCTGCTGGCGTTCACGATGAGCCTGCGCCGGCTGCCGCTGCTGGCCGTGACGTGCATCCAGGTCATTTCGCCGACGATGCAGTTCCTGGTGGCGATCCTGTGGAGCGGCGAGGTGCCGGGCTGGCCGATGTGGGTGGCGCTCGGCTGCGTCTGGGTCGCCGTCGCCATCTTCATTGCGGACGCGGCCCGGCTCGCTCGGCGTCGGTGATCGGCCGCGTCGGCATCTGCTGCGCGTCGAGGCCGCCGTCGACGGGGATGACGACACCGGTGGCGTAACTCGCGGCGTCGGAGGCGAGGAAGACGAACCAGCCGGCGACGTCGGCGGGCAGCGCGATGCGGCCGACGGGGATTTGCCCCTCGACGGCCCGGCGGGCGGCGGGGTCGGAGCGCAGGCCGTGGTCGGTCAGCGCCGTCTCGACGAGGCCGGGGGCGATCGCCGCGGTCGTGAAGCCACGCGGGGCGAGTTCGACCGCGAGTTGCCGCGTCAGGGCGTTGATGGCCCCCTTGCTGGCGTCGTAGAGCGTGTGGCCCGGTTCGGAGCGCGTGCCGTTGAGGCTGGTCGTGAACAGGATGCGGCCGCCGCGCCCGACCGCCTCGGCCCGCCGCACGACCGCTTGCGTGACGGCGACGGCGACCCAGACGTTCAGCCCGAAGACGAAGTCGAAGTCGCGGCGGGTCAGGTCGAGGAACGCCGGCTCGTGGAAGGTGCCGAGGTTGTTGACGAGCACGTCCAGGCCTCCGCTGAGTTCCCACGCTTGGGCGACGAGTTCCTCCGCGGCGTCCTCACGGGTCAGGTCGTGGGGGACGTAACTCGTTTCGGGGAACTCCGCGAGCACGGCTTGCACTTCGGGGCACGCCGCCAGCGGCAGTTCGGAGGTCAGCACGACGCGCGCCCCGGCCGCCGCCATCGCCCGCGCCGCCGCCAGCCCGATGCCCTGGCTGCTGCCCGTAACCAGAACCGACTTGCCGCGGAGCATGGGTGTCTCTCGTGAGGGATGTCTTCCGGCCCTAGTGCAGTCCCAGGTGACATTCTGTGCGTTGGTTTGGCGGGTCGTACTTTGACGGGATGAAGCTACCACTGTTTGTCCGCGACCTGACCGATGCCGAACGGGTCGCTCTCCGAGTCGGTCTCCGATCACCCGACGCGTTCACCCTCCGCCGGTCCCAGATCCTCCTGGCTAGCGCCGACGGGCAACGCCCGGCCCTGATCGCGACCACCCTCGGGTGTGCGACTCAGACCGTTCGGGACGCGATCCGGGCGTTCCACGCCGACGGCCTTGAGTGCCTCAGCCCGAGGTCGAAGGCCCCGAAGACCACGCACCCGGTTTGGCCCCGAAACCGCGACGAGGATCTGAAGGCCCTGTTGCACCAGTCCCCGCGGACCCTCGGCCAGCCGACGAGCCTGTGGACCCTCGGCCTGGTGGCGCGGGTGTGCCACGAGAAGGGGTGGACGGCCCGCGTGCTCAGCCCCGAAACCATCCGCCAGGTCCTCCGCCGCCTGGAGGTCGGCTGGAAGCGGGCGAAGCACTGGATCACCAGCCCGGACCCGGATTACGCCAAGAAAAAAAAGCCCGCGACCGGCTGATCGAGCGGGCCGCCGGGGAGCCGGACTGGGTGCTCGGGTTCCAGGACGAGTGCTGGTGGAGCCGGCTGGCCCAGCCCGACCTGTTCACCTGGACCGGGTCCGACCCGCTGCGGCTGACCCCGCCGGCGAGGGTCAAGGGGGACGGGCCGGCGGCGCTGGCGTGCTACGGGATCTACCGCCAGGACACCGGCGGGATGCTGCTGCGGTTCGTGGACGGCCGCCCGGTGAGCCAGGTGACGGAGGACTTCCTGGGGTGGGCGTGCGGGGTGTTCGCGGGCGAGGGGAAGAAGGTGTTCGTGCCGGTCCGGGACAACGCCGCGTGGCACGTCAGCAAGCGGGTCCGGCGGTGGATCGAGACGCACAACCGGCGGGTCCGGCGGGCGAAGGCGGGG
>JANXTD010000921.1 GCA_025352585.1 Fimbriiglobus sp. | reverse complement strand
CTCGCCGCGGTGCGGGGCATCGACGGCGTCGTGGACGCCCGCGTGATGCAGCGGATGGACTACCCGCAGTACGTCATCGACGTGGACCGCTCGAAGGCCGCCGCCCTGGGCCTCAGCCAGCAGGACATCATGCGCAACGTGGTGGCGGCGGTGAACAGCAGCGTCCAGTTCAACAAGAAGAACTTCTGGATCGACCCGGTCAGCCACAACCAGTATTACGTCGGCGTCAGCTACCCGGAGGCGGACATCACGTCGCTGGAGACCCTGCTCGACATCCCGGTGACCAGCCCGGCCCAGAAGAAGTCGATCCCGCTGCGCAACCTCGCCGAGATGAGGCGGGTGACGGTGCCCTCGGAGATCGTCCACACGAACCTCCAGCCGACCATCGACCTGACCCTGGGCGTGGCGGGCCGCGACTTGGGCCACGTCGCTGACGACGTGAACGCTGCGCTGGCGAAGTTCGGCACGCCGCGGCCCGAGGGCGGCCTGACCCCGTTCGACCCGGACGATGCCGACGCGAAGAAGCCGATGGAGGGGGCCAAGGTCGTCCTGAGCGGCGAGTACGAGAAGATGCAGACGACGTTCAAGTACCAGGCGATGGGCATGGTCGCCGCGGTGGTCCTGATCTACTTCCTGATGGTGGCCCTGTTCCGGAGCTACGTCACGCCGTTGGTGGTGCTGTCCGCGGTGCCGGTCGGCGTCACCGGGGTGGTGCTGGTGCTGTACTTCACCGGCACCGCTCTGAACGTGCAGTCGCTGCTCGGGGTGATCTTCATGGTGGGGATTGTCGTGTCGAACACGGTGCTGCTGACCGACTTCGCCACCAACCTGCGGCGAGACGAGAAGCTCACCCCCACGGAGGCCATCCGCAAGGCGGCGGGCGTGCGGGTGCGCCCCGTCGTCATGACCGCGATGGCCACGTTCTTCGCCCTGATCCCGATGGCCCTCGGCCTGGACCGCGGCAGCGAGGCCAACGTCCCGCTCGGGCGGGCGGTGCTGGGCGGCCTCGTCGCCGGCCTGCTGACGACCCTGTTCGTGGTGCCGTGCGTCTTCTCGCTGTTGGTGAAGGACGTACCGGACGAGGCGGTCGAACCGCTGCCCGGCGAACCCGGTTACTCGCCGGTGGGACACCCGACCGGCCCGGCGTCGGGCGGCGAAGCGTCGGTCGTACTCATACCCGCCCCCACCACAGAGCGAGGTGTAGAAGGTGGCTGATCTCGTCCCTGAAGACCCGCGGGTCCGGTTCGCCGCCGAGCGGACCCTTTTGGCCTGGGTCCGCACCGGCCTGGGGCTGATGGGGTTCGGGTTCGTCGTCGCCCGCTTCGGTTTGTTCTTACGCGAACTCCCGGCAGCCGTTCCGCACGCGGTCCCCGCGCCCCCGAGCGGGTGGTCGATGCGGTTCGGCGTGGCGCTTGTGCTGCTCGGGGTGGTGACGAACGTCCTGGCCGCCGTCGAGTACCGAGCGGTGATTCGCCGGATCGACCGAGGCGAGCCGTACCGCCCGACCCGCCTGTCGCTCGGCCTGCTCGTCGCCGGGGTCCTCGTCGCCATCGGGCTGGCGATGGCGGCGTACCTGGTGAGCGTGTAGCCGTCACGGTGTGCCGGGCGGCGGGGCGACTGAACCGCCCGGTCCGGGGGCTTCGGCGGGCACGCACGGGGTACTCCCGACGGCGGCGAAGAGGCGGAATTGGGCGATGTCGAACGCCACGACCGCCCGCAGCAGTCCGAGGCGGGCGTCGAGGAGTTGGCGGAAGCTGTCCAGCACTTCGAGGGGCCGCCCCTGGGCCTGCTTGACCCGCTCGGACTCCAGCCGGAAGCCGTCCTCGGCGACCGCCAGGGCCGCGGTCGTGGTCTCGACCTGCCTCGCCTCGGCCTGCACTTGCGCGTGCGACTCGGCCACCTCGCGGCGAACTGCCGCCGCCGTGGCGTCGAACGCGAGGACCGCCTGGGCGACCGCGGAGTCGGCCCGCCGCACCCTGGCCCGGTTGCCGAACCCCAGGTTCTCGACGTTCCACGCGGCCAACACGTCGAAGTCCGTTCGACCGGTCAGCGGGCCGAAGTCGGACGCGACACGGTTGCTACCGCCGCCGAACGCCCCGCCGCTGAACCCGACCGATACGACCGGCAGCAGCGGGCGGACCGACTCCTGCCGGCGGCGGACCTGGGCGAGGCCGACCTCCGCCGACCGCGTGAACACTTCCGGTCGGTTCCGGAGGGCCGTCGCGATCAGGGACGGGACCTCGGCTTCGGCGGGGACCAATCGGATCGCGGGCACCGCCCCGCCGGGGGTCCGCAGCCGGGCCGTCGGGTCGAGGCTGAGCAGCCGCCCGAGCCGGGCCGCGGCGACGGCGAGGTCCTCCCCCGCGACCTGCGTCTCCCTGGCGAGCAGTTGGGCGTTCGCGGCGGCCCGGTGCGCGTCGGCGGACCGGCCCTGGCCGGCCCTGGCGTAGGTTGCCGTGAGGCGGACTACCTCGGCCAGGTCGGCCTCGCCCTGCGTGAGCAGTCGCACACGCTCCTCGGCCCCGACGAGTTCCAGGTAGGCCGTCGCCACGTCGAGCAGCGTGTCGTTCCGCACGGCGTCGGCGTCGGCCCGGCGGGCGACCACCCGCTGGCGGGCCGCGAGCGGCTCGTAGGCCGCGTCGCCCAGGTGGGCGAACAGCCGCACGCCGGGGAAGGCGACGGTCCCACTCCCCACCGCCTGTGACCCCGCCCCGAGGTACAAGCTCTGGCGGTTCACGTCCAGGATCGACCCGTTCCCGGATTGTAGGTTGCCGCGGTGCAAGTTGAAGTTCCCGCCGACGTTGACGGTCGGGAGCAGCAGGGCTTGGGCCGCCTTCTGCTCGGCCTGGGCCTCCCGGATCGACTCGCGGGCGAGGTTGATCGTCGGGTTTTCGACCCCCGCGAGCCGCAGTGCGACCCCGAGATCGAGCGCATACTCCGCCGGTCGCCGGTCGGCGTCGGTTCCCGCAGCCGGCTGTCGGTGGGATGCCGGTCGTACCTCCTCGCCGGCCCGCGGCGGGTTCACGACCGCCGGAGAACGCTCGGGGTAGACGCTGACGGGGGGCGGCGAACCGGGCACGGGTTGCGCCCGCTCGTCAACCGTCCGGCACCCGGCCACGCCGAGAACGCCGACGGCCCCCAGCGTCCAAGCCGACCGGACGAATCCTCTTCTTCGGCGGGTAGTCTTCAGTAATTCGATCATGACTGACTCCGGTTGTGGCTCGCGGTTCACTTGCCGGGGTCAGTCAGGGGACGCGGCAGCGGCAGTCGATCCGGGGTTCGCACCCGCGGGCCGACCGGAAGGGCGGCGGGGTTGGGGACGAGGTCGGCGGGGATCGGGCGGGCGAGCGAGTCCGCGGGCGGGCGGCCCAGGGCGACGAACAGTTGGAACTGGGCGCGGTTGTAGTCCACGATGGTGTCGAGGTACTCGTACCGCGAGCGGGCGAGCAGCCGCAGGCTGTCGATCACCTCCAGGGGTAAGCCCTGGCCGCCCTTGATGCGGGTCAAGTCCTCGCGGTAGGCGTCCGCGCTGCTGCGGACGGCCTTCTCGGTGGAGTCGATCTGGGCGAACCGGGCGGTCACGCGGGCGTGGGCCTCGGCCACCTCCGCCCGCACCCGGTTGAGGGTTTCCAACTCCCGGAACCGGCCCTGCCGCACCCGGCTCTCGGCGGCGTTAACCAGGGCGATGTTGCCCACCCCGAGGTTGCGGAACTGCCAGAACACGACCACGTCCAGGTCGGTCCGCCCGTCGAAGTTGCCGAACCGCGGCCCTTGCTGAAGCCGCCCGTCGCCGCCAACGAACCCTTGCGGCGAGCTAATCAGGTTGCTGCCGCCGCCGAACGCATCGCTGCTGAAGCCCAGTATCACGTTCGGCGAGAACGGCAGGATTTTGGCGCTGGAAAGGGCGTAGATCGACCCCCGAATCTCGGCCCGCCTCGCGGCCAGTTCGGGCCGCTGCATCAGGGCGATGGCCACCAACTCGGACAGGGGCACTGGGTCCGGCACCAGGGGGGCGGGCACGACCCACCCGTCGATGGGCTTGAGCCGGGTGGACGGGTCGAGGTTGAGCAGTTGGCACAGGCGGGCGGACCCGGCGAGGGTGTCGGCTTCCGCCTGGGTCGTCTCCACGTCGCGGCGGCGGAGTTCGACCGCGGCCCGGTCGGCGTCCGCCTGCCGCCCCTGGCCCGCCTTCGCATACGCGGCGGTCAGCCGCGCGATCTCGGCGGCCTCGTCCCGGTTCTGGGCCGCGACCGCCCGCCGCCCGCCGGCCCGGAGCAGGTCGGTGTACGCGAGGCAGACGCGGAGCAGGGTGTCGTTCTCGACGGCCTTCGCCGCCGCCGCACGCCCGGCCACAAGCTGGCGGACCTGGAGGGCACCGAACCACGCCTCGCCGACGTTCAGGTTGTAGTTGAGGCCCGGAATGTTGACCGTCCCGGCCCCCACCGCGCCCGCCCCGAGGCCGACGTTCAGGGCGTCCCGGTTCACCGTCAAGACGTTGCCGTTGGACTGTTGCAACGCCCCGCGGTGCAGGTTGTAATTGAACCCCGCGTTGAGGTTGGGCAGCAGTTGGGCGGCGGCCAGTTGCCGCAGCGCGACTGCCTCCGTCACCCGCTCCCGCGCGAGCATCAGGTCCGGGTTCTGGGCACCGGCCAGCCGGAGCGCCGAGGCGAGGTCGATGGGCGTCTCGTCCCCTTGGAGGATCGTGCCGGGGGGTAACGGCGCGTCCGAATTGGGTGCGGCGGATGTGCCTTTGTTGGGTGCGGGCAGTCCCGCCGGCGGCTGGGCCAGCGCGGTCGTCGCGAAGAACGACCCGAACGCCAAGGCGATCCCCGTGCGGGTCAGTGTGCGTTGGGTCAAGGCGAACTCCTGTCGTAACGACCGATCCGAGGAGACGGCCCAAACTCGGACCACCCGCAGCACGAAAGGGTTCTGGCCGATCACACGTTTGATCGGGCTGACGCAGCGGCGGGGTTGAATCGAATCGGGGAATCATCGGCTTGGTATCGTCTGTGCGGGCTATCGAGAGCATTCATTCACCGGGAAGCGGTGAAAATACCCCCGCACGGGCCGAACTTGTGCCCTGTCGTTCGAGATGTTTCGGTGCCTATGCCGGAACCCATCACTGAAAACGTTGGACTCCCCGCACACCGCCCAGCCGCCGTCTCGCAGGTCGCCGTGATGCTGGTTGTGTTTCATAGCCGCGAGTCGCCACCACGCGGTCACAACCAGATGCCGGAGGCATCCTCGACGCCACCTTGCCCTTGCCGGCGCGAACTACACTGAGTAGTGTAATTGTGGAGGACATTACCGATGGGCAAGTCGAAACCGCGTCCGGCGACCGATTGCTGTGAACAGCCGCCGCCGCTGAATCAGCGTGCGCTGATGTCGCCGATCCAGGCCGGGGGCTTGGCGGCGGTGTTCAAGGTGCTGGCCAACGACACGCGGCTGCGGCTCCTGCACGCCCTCGTCCGCGCCGACGAGTTGTGCGTCACCGACCTCGCGGCCTCGCTCGGCATGAAGCCCCAGGCCGTCTCGAACCAGCTCCAGCGGCTGTCCGACCTGGGCGTCCTGGCGTCCCGCCGCGATGGGAACAGCGTCCACTACCGGCTGGTGGACCGCTGCGTGTCCGGCCTGCTCGACCAGGGCTGGTGCCTGATGGAGGGGGCCGGCGACCGCACCCGGCTAACCGACCGGGCTGCTCAGTGCTGCGGGGACGGGACAGATGCGTAAACTCGTCGCCGAGGCGTTCGGCAGCTTCTGTCTGGTGTTCGCCGGGACCGGCGCGGTCGTCGTCAACGACACCCACGGCGGGGTCGTGACCCACGTCGGGGTGGCCCTCACCTTCGGCCTCGTCGTGCTGGCGATGATCTACGCCCTCGGCGACGTGTCCGGCTGCCACCTGAACCCCGCCGTCACGCTCGGCTTTTGCGCCGCCCGCCGCTTCGGGTGGCACCGGGTCGTGCCCTATACCCTCGCCCAGTGCGTCGGCGCGGTCCTCGCCAGCCTCGCATTGCGGGCGAGGTTCCCGGCCCACCCGACCCTCGGGGCCACCCCGCCC
>JANXTD010000920.1 GCA_025352585.1 Fimbriiglobus sp. | reverse complement strand
TCACGCCGGCACGAGCGTAGGCATCGTTCAAACAACGTTTCTGCCCCTCCGCCGACGGCGCGTAGATCGCGTTCCCTTTGCCGTCGCTGCTGGTGCCGATGCCTTTGAGCACGGCGTAAATGGTGTCCCCGGAGGCTTCCGCATCGGCGAGGCGTTTGAGCACGACCATGCCGAGGCCTTCGCCCAAGGCGGTGCCGTCGCCGTTGGAGTCGAACGGCCGTGACTCGCCCGATTTTGAAAGCGCCGGCGTTTTGCTGAAGCACATGAACATGAAGATGTCGTTGAACGTGTCGACCCCCCCGGTGACGACGACATCGGCCTTGCCCGTGGCCAATTCCATCGCGGCGAGGTGGACGGCACTCAACGAGCTGGCGCACGCGGCATCGACGACGCAGTTCGTCCCGTGCAGATCCAACCGATTGGCAATCCGCCCCGCCACGACGTTGCCGAGCAGGCCGGGGAAGCTGTTCTCCTGCCACGGCACGTAGCTGTCGCTGATGCGGGTCACGGCGTCGGCGACCTGGTCCTCGGGGATTCCGGCGTCGCGCATCGCCTTGCGCCACTTGGGGTGGCCCAGCCGTGCCCCCAGCGGGATGACGAGTTCCAGCGTCCCCGTCACGCCGATCAGCACCGAGACCTTGCCGCGCTCGACGCTCTTGGGCTTGCCGGGGGTGAACTCGACGCCGGCGTCGGCCAGGGCTTGCTTCGCGGCGTAGAGGCCGAGCAGTTGCGTCGTGTCGGTCGCCTCGAGGTCGCGCGGGTTGATGCCGAACTCGAGCGCGTTGAAATCGACCGGGGAGAGGAACCCGCCGCGGCGGGCGTAGGTCATGTCCGGGGCTTTGGGGTTGGCGTCGAAGTAGTCGTCGGGGTTCCAGTGGCTCGCCGGGACTTCGGTGATGCCGTCGATGGCGTGCTTGATGTTGGCCCAGTAGCCGCCGAGGTTGTCGGCCTTGGGGAAGAGGCAGCCCATGCCGACGATGGCGAGGTCGAGCGGCTTCACGGCCGCGGGCGGCTTCGGGACAGCGGGCAGGTTCGTGGGGAGGTTGCTCATCGGTGCGTCGTGGAGTCCGTCAGGGTGTGAGTCGTGGGGGTCGCGTCGCGGTCGGTCAGCCGAGGCGGGCGACGAGTTCGCCGAGTTCGAGCGGCTCCGAGCGTAGCACACTCGCCGGCAGCGTGACGCCCTGCTGCCGCAGCGCCTCGCGCCGCAGGTGCAGCCCGGCCCCGTACAGGAGGTTCAGGGCCACGGCGACGACGGTGCGGTTGGCGGGGGCCTCGAGGTGCGACCCCTTGGCCCACTCGTTGAACGCCCCCATCGCCGGCCCGCACCAGACCTGGTAGTCGAGTTGCCGCGACGTGTCGCCGGAGTTCGCCCAGCGGCTCGACAGCCCCAGGTACCAGCGGAACACCAGCGCCATGCGGACCTTGGCATCGACATCGGCGCGGGCCAACACGGTCGGGTCGCGTTTCAGGAAGAACTCGCGGGTCTGGCTCCAGATGTCCGCGAACGAGGTCCGCAAATACGTCTTCTCGACCTGGACCCGTTCCGCCTCCGGAATCGCCTCCCAACTCGGGAATTGGCGGTACAACTCGAAAAGTTTCTGGGCGCGCATGGCGAACATGGTGCCGCGCTTCAACACTTGCAGCTTCACGCCCATCTCGAACATGTCGGCGGCCGGGGCCATCGCCACGTCGGCCTGCCCCGCCTCGGCGAGCATCTTGCGCACCGGGTCCGAACTGCCCGACTCGACGCACGCCTGGTTCACCGACCCCGTGCAGACGTAGGCCGCGCCCATGCTGAACGCCGCCGCGACACTCGCCGGCGTCGCGATGCCCCCGGCCAGCCCCACGCGCACCGGCGTGGCGTAGCCGAACTGCTTCTGCAAGCGGTTGCGCAGCGCCAGGATCGTCGGCAGCAGCGTGATCGCCGGCCGGTTGTCGGTGTGCCCGCCGGAGTCGGCCTCGGCCGTCAGGTCGTCGGCCATCGGCACCCGGCCGGCCAACTCGACCTGGGCGGCGGTGATGTGCCCTGCGGCGAGCAGGTCGGCGAGCATCTTCGCCGGGGCCGGCGACAGGAAGCGCGTGGCGACCTCGGTGCGCGAAATCTTGGCGATCACCTTGTTGCCGATGACGACGCCGTCCGGCCCCTGGCTCAGCCCGGCGACGCGGTAGCGGACAATGGCCGGCGTGAGGTCGAGGTACGCCGACGCCTCGACGCGGCGGACGCCCTTCTCGATCAGCCGGGCCGCGAGGTGCATCTCGTGGGCCGGCTCGTTGGGGCTGTGGATCAGGTTGATGGCGAACGGCTTGTCGCCGAGGTTGGCTTGCAGGCGGTCGATGGCCGCAGTGACCCGTTCGAGCGACAGCCCGGCCGCGCCGAACGAGCCGAGCATCCCGGCGTTCGCCATCGCCTCAACGATCTCGACCGAGGCGATGCCGTTAGCCATCGCCCCGGTGACGTAGGGGTACTTGACGCCGTGGGCCTTGCAGAACGCCGTGTCGCCGAGCGACTCCGGCGGCAGCGGCGGCAGGTAGGCGGCGATCGGGTACGACTCGCCGTCGGGTTCAGGGCCGCCGAGTTGCGCGGCCCCGCCGGGGGCGACGGCGAAGCCGTCGGGGGTGTGGACGACGACGGCGGCGGAGCGCAAGTCCCCGAGGAGTTGCCGCATGTCGAGGGGTTCGGCCGTGGGGCCGGCCACGTCGGGCCGCCACCAGCCGAGCGAGGCGCGATGCAATACCGCAGTCACAAAGTCACCCATCCCCGACGCGGGGCAGCGCCAAGATTGCCTGAAGTCCCGGACCCCACATCGCCCGGTAATTCGGGCGATGTGTAAGGGTTAAGGTATACGCTGGGGCCGCAAGCGGGCCAGACGATTCCGACGGGAAACGCCTCCCGCCGAGTTCGGGCCCCGCAGAAGCCCCCCAGTGTGAAACCCGGCGAGCCGGGTTTCGTTTCCTTCGGGCTGTCCGCCCGCGCCCACGACACGCCCTCCGCCTGAACCACATAGGCTGTCTACAAGTCGAGCAACCGCGGCGATTCCGCCAGGGTCGCCGAAGCCGCGACGTGGGGCCAGGCGACGTTGTGCCGGAAGCTCTCCGGGTTGGCGAAGTAGAGGCGGAGCAGCTTGTCGAAGGCCCGCGACTGGAGTTGCCCGCCGTCCTCCCAGCGTGCGTAGACCGCTTCGTGGACACCGAGTTGCCCCGCGATCTCGTCCGGCGTCACCCCCAGGCGAAGCCGCGCGGCGACGATTTCGGCGGGCATCAGGATACCGGCGGCGACCCGGAGGGCGTCGTCGATGCGCCCGGATGAGTCGTAAGAAATAGTCCCTTCCGAGCAAGCGGTGCAGCGTGATACCTCGAGGTTATGCACCGTTACCGTGTAAAACTGCCCGTCGTGGAGGCGTTCGACCGTGGTATCCTCGATAGCAGGAAGCAGGGCTTGAGCACGGCAGTTCGGGCACTTGTGAGGATAAGGCTTCACTTTCATTGTGACCCCCGCGGAAACGTGGCGACGTGGCAACTGACAATAGTGACTTCGGGGTAATCCTCGTCGGCATCCTTCAAACCTAGCTTGACGTACAAACCGCCGGGGATGCCATTGATGTTCCCAACAACCATTTCGTACAGGTAATTGTAGGGCAGTGACGAATCGGCCCCATGAACAACCGCGGGACGAAGCCCACCGACCGCATTCACCCAACCGAACAACAGCTCGACCATTCCCCTAGCGCCGAACACCGAAAGCTGGGGGTCACGGGAAACGCGATCCAATACCGAGATTTGCCAGTGGACGCAGTTCCGCAGGCCGTTGCGAAACGTCACTTGCACGAGTTCGAGTTGTCGCGCGGACTCGTCCACTGACTCACCTCGTCACTGTAACTGGCCCCCAACCTGGGTCAAGCGCCCGCAGTCCGCTCACTTCGCGGGGGGTGTCGCGTCCCACACGACGACGACCGGCGACGAGACCCCGCCGCCGACCACCCAGCGGCCATCGGTCGAGAACGTGAGGCCGTCGAACCCGTGCCCGGCCGGGTCGAGGGCCAACGTCGGCTCGCGGGTCGCCACGTCCCACAGGCGGATCAGGCCGTCGTGGTGGGCCATCGCCAGCCGCTTGCCGTCCGGCGAGAACGTGAGCGCGCCGCCCCCTTGCGGGTAAACTCGGATCACGCCCAGTTCCCGGCCGGTCGCCATCTCCCAGAACCGGACGGGGCTTTCCCAGTCGGCGTAGTCGTAGGCTCTGTAAGTGATGCCTCGGGCGGTGGCGCACGTCACGAGGATCTTCGCGTCGGGGGAGACCGCGTACGAGCCGGTGCGGCCGGCCTCGTAGTGCCGGACCCGCTTCCCCGCGGCGTCGGTGTGCTCGAACCCGGCCTCGCGCTCGTCCATCGGCCGCAGCACCCGGACCCGGCCGCCGCCCGCCAAGTCGTAACCGGGGTGGGGGTACGCCAACGGCTTCTCGGGCGGCATCGGCTCGACGGTCGGGAAGCCGGGGGCCGGGGGCCGCGCCGCGAACGGACGGTCGGGCCACGCCACCGGGTCGAGCGACGGGAACGACAGTAACACTGGCCGCAAGCCGGGGGCGAACGCGCGGTCCGGCCCCTGGAACGCGACCGAGGAGATTGCCCGCTTGTCCGCGTCGTAGGTGAATTCCTTGAGGCACGCCCCGGACGCGGCGTCCCAGACGCTGGCCCCGCCGGGTCGGCCGGCGAACAGGTAGCGGCCGTCCGGCGAGAAGCGGAGGTCGCTCGGGTCGTAATACTTGGGGGCGGGCTTGACGTGCAGCAGGGTGCAGTCGGACCAGCGCCACCACGCCACCTGCCGGGGGGAATTGCTGTCGTGCGGCCGGGCGTTCGCCGCGGCCAGGGTCTTGCCATCCTGGCTGAACGCGAAAAGGTGGGCGACCGGCTTGTGGGTCGGGAACGTGAAGCCGCACAGGTCGCGCAAAGTCGCGACCTCGCGGCCGGCGGCCCGGTCCCAGACCCGCACCGCCCCGTCGTCGCAGCCGATCACAATCCGCCCGCCGTCCGGGCTGAGGGCCACGGCCGTCGGCCTGGCCCCGTGAACCCGGTAGCCGACAACCCCTTTCCAGGTCGTCGTGTCGTAGAGGCGGACGGCCACATAATAAGAGCCCATTCCGCGGTCCGGCCCGTCCTCGGCCTCGTCGGCAGCCGTCTCCAGGGTAACCAGCAATTGGCCGTCGCCGCTGAGCGCCCAGTCGGACGCGGGGATCGTAAGCAGTTGCCGCTTGCCCGGCACGTCCCGGACAGCGAGGGCGTTGCCGTGCGTCGGGACGTTGCTCGTGGCCCCTTCGCTGCAGTAGAGCCGCGTGCCGTCGGGGGAGAAGGCGAGCTTGTGGACGCTGCTCCCGCCGATGTCGTAGGCCGCGTCGAGTTCGCCGGTGGCGGCGTCGAAGAGGCAGGTGCCGAGGGCCAGCCGCTTGCCGTCCGGGGACAGGGCGACGCCCCCGCGCGCCGACCCAGGGGCGAGGAACCGCAGGTCGCCGAGGACGCGGGCCGGCTGGCGAATCGGCAAGGCCGGGATGGGCGTGGGGGCCGGCGTCGGCCCGTTGTGCAGGGGCGGAACACTCCCACGGTGCCGAGACACCCGCTGACCGGCCGGGACCGGTTGCACCTTCAGGTCCGGGGCCGCCTCCGTAGTGAGGAGCGGGCCGGCTTCGGCCGGAGGCGCGGGGGGGAGTTCGGCCGGAGTAACGGGGGCGGCCGCGGCCGGGGGTGCGGCCGCCGCTGTAGCCGGTTCGGGCGGCGGTGCGGGGTCGGCCGCGACCTCGCCTGTCGTCGGGGGAGTTGGCCGTTCGGGCGGCGGGCCAGAGCAGCCAGCCACCAACAACACGAGCGAGACCCGAAGTGCGACGGTCATGGGCGGCCTCCAGCTGAGTCCCAGGCCGGAACACAGTCTGGACCCAGCCTGTTCGTTCTGGCGTGGGTCACCCATCAGACATCAGCCGTGGACATCGCCCGGACAGCCTAATCGCTGTTCGGGCGACCCGCAAGGAGAATCCGTACGCGTCAGCCCGCGCGGTACTTCTCGATCAGCACTTGCGCCGTCGCCGGGCGCATGATGCCGGGGTTGGGCAGTTCGCCCTTGCCGAGTTGCGCCCGCAGGTCGGTGCCCGAGATGCTCACCATCTTCCACTCCTTCGGGGCCTCCTCGACCAGCCGCACCCGGCCGGCCTCGGCGTAGTAGGCCGCGAAGCCGACCTTGACGGGGTTGATGATCAGCTCGCCACGCAACTGGTCGAACTTGCGGTGCGCCGCCAGGCCGTCCCA
>JANXTD010000916.1 GCA_025352585.1 Fimbriiglobus sp. | reverse complement strand
GTCGCCGCGTCGCCGCCGAGGTTGCCGAGGCGAACCCACTCGGGGATGAGTTCAATGGCCCGGAGCGTCTGCGGGATGACGGCCGACACCAGTTGCGGGTCGAGCCGCGGGGCCGCCTCGAGTAACGCGAACAGGACGCGCGGCATGGTGACCGCGGTGGGGTCGGCCTCGTCGATGGCGAGCAGCCGGCGGGCGTCGTCGGGGTTGTGAAGCGCGCCCTTCGGCCGCAGGAACTCGGCCAGCCGCGCCCCCAGCGCGTCGCGGCCGAGGAAGCCGAGCACGTCGCGCGATTCGAACGGGTCGACGCCGGCGCGCGGCTCCAGGATGCGCGAGTGGGCGCGGAGTGCGTCGATGGCGTAGCGGCCGATCGCGTCGGTGCCGGGCGGAGCCTCGTGCGGCGCGGCGTCGCCGTCGGCCCGGCCGTCTTGAGCGTCCCGCACGCGGGCCAAGAAGCGGGCGAGCAAGTGCGGGTGGACGCGCGGATCGGTGCCGGGGGTCGCGGGCAGTTGCAGGGCCTTCGTCGCGGCGAGTTCGAGGCCCTTGGCGTGGGCGCGGTCGCCGACCTTGCCGAGGCCCCAGGCGAGCATGAGGTCGGCGTAGGCGGCCGTCCGCGGGGCCTCGCCGTCGAGGCCGGCCCACTGCAACCGCCCCGGCGACGCCAGCTTGCCGACCCAGCGCTGCACCGGCTCGCGGACGTGCAGCAGCCAGTCGCGCGCCAGCGTCAGGCGGTCGCCGGCCGCGACGCCCTTGAAGCGCAGGAAGGCCGGGGCGTCGAGGTCCAGCCCCGGCCCCTTGTCGCGCAAGCGGGCGAACAGCCGATCGCGCGCCCCGGCCAGGCCGAGCGGGTCGCCGCCCGACGCCCGAGCCGCCCCGAGCCGCGCCAGCCAGACGCCGCGCGCCGGCAAGTCGCCCTCGCGCCGCGTGACCCGCCGCAACAACTCCGGCAGTTCCGGCCCCGGCGCGGCGGCCGACGCCAGGTACGCGGCGGTCACGGCGGCCAGCGGCGCGGAGTCGGGCGCGTCGAGCAGGTTCGCGGCGGTGAGGCGCGGCCCCGAGACGCGGGCGGCGCGGCACTCCGCCTGGAACCAGGCCGCGGCGAGGTCGGGCGTGCCGTCCCAGGCGGCGTTGAGCCGGCAGACCGCCGCGTCGGCCGCGTCGCCGAACGCCGCGTAGACCTCGGCCAGGTCGCCCCACAGTTCGACGCGGGCGGCCGGGGACAGCCGCGGCAAGTCGGCCAACACGCGGCGCTCGAGGTCGCCGCGCCGCGCCGCCCACTCGTTGCCCATCACCAGCGCCTGCGGCGACGCCAGCTTGCCCTGCAACCGGTCCGCCGGGACTTCGGTCGCCGGCAGTTCCGGTTCGACTTCGGGCGGCAATCCGAAGCGCAACGGCCGCCCGCGTTGCCGCCAGCGACGCAGCCACTCACGCAGCCGACCCGGCCGGGCGACCGCGACTTCGGCCGACCCGCGCGCCGGCGCGGCGCTCTCGCGGGCCAGCACCTCTTCGGTCTCCGCGACGAACGCGGGTAAATTGGCCCACGACGCCGCGGCGGAGGCGGGCCGGTAGTCGGCCCGACGCGGCACCTCGTAGTCGATGGCGTCGCGCAGGTTGCCGAAGCTCGCCGTCGGGATTCGCGCCGGCCGCCACGAGTCGCCGCGGCGGGCCAGCACGGTCAGGTGCCCGGCCGCCAGATCGAACAGCTTGACGAGGGCACGCGGCCGCAGTGGGGGGGCGAGCCGCGTGCCGGCCGGCAGGAATAGCGTCGGGCACTGCGGGTGCGCGGCGAACTCCGCGAGTTCCGCCGTCAGCGCGACTGGGGCCGCGCCGCCCGGCTCAGCCAGGAGGACCGTCACCCCCGAGGCGTTATCCGGGGCGTCGAGCGTGGCGACGCGGTACTTGCGCAACAGCGCCTCGGGCGTGTCGCGCAACAGTTCGGCGAGACCGGCCCGCCCGCCCGACCACAGCCACAGCGTCGCGGCCGCCGCACTCGCGTTCGGCACCAGCCGCAGGTTGACGGCGTGGGTCGGCAGCGGCGGCAACGTGCGGCGTGCAAGCGGCTTGCCCAGGCGTGGCGACGCGACGGGCAGCGGCGGCACCGCGGGCCACGAGCGCCACGGTCGATCGCGTGACAAAAGGAGCTCGTCGCCGGGGGTCGGCCGCAGGGTGTTGAGCAACGGGTGCGTGCAGCCGGTTTCGACCCAAGCGCCGGGGCGGGCCTCGCAGTAGACTTCGACCTGCGCGTCGGCCAGCGCCGCGGCCAGGTGCGGCGGCAGTCGGTCCAGCACGGCGGTCGCCGTCGGGTCGTCCGCGATCAATCGCAGTCCGATCAGGCGCACGCTTTGCCGGGCGAGTTGCGCGACGAACGTCGCCAGGTCGGCGTCGGGGATTAGGACAAGTGCGCGTCCAATGGCGGCAGCGGCGACGGGCTTCAGCGGCACGAGTTCGGCCCAAGCCAACAGTGGCCGCGGCGGCGGGCCGGAACCGGGCGGGTGGGCCGTCACCCCGAGCCGGGCCAGCGCCACCGCGGAGTCGCGCGGCAGTTCGGCCGTCGTGACCCAGCGGCCGCCGGCGTCGTCAGTGCCGCCGTGGGTCGGCCGCGCCGCGAGGTCGGCGGGCACGATGCCGCTGGCGAGGGCGAGCCGCAGCGACTCGGCGTGGGGGAAGCGGAACGTCGCCATGCCGACAGACTAGCACGCGGCCGAACCCTTGGCGTCAAAGCCCGCTCACACTGAGTTGCTTCCGCAGGTCGGCGTGGATGCGGCGGCGCACGAGGTACTCGTCCTCGTCGAGCCAGCGCCGCCCGGCCGGCCCGAGCGCGAAGTCGTCGTTGACGACCGCGAGTACCACTTCCTCGACGAGGTTCAGGTGGAAGCGCGAGTAGAAGCGGCTCGTCGTGAACGAGTTGGCGACGCGCGACGGGTCCATCTTGTGGAACAGCTCGACGATGCGGACCAGCCCCGCCTCGGCCGGCCCCTGCCCCAGCGCGGAGACGTAAGCCTGAGCCAGCGGCGTGAAGTCCTTCGGCGCGAGCGTGAAGCCCTGCCCCGTCAACTCGACGCGGGCCAGTTCGAGAATCGGCGCGGCGGTTTCCGTGAGGCCGTAGGTCATCCAGCCGCCGGCGAGGTTCAAGAGGCTTTGCAGCGCCTTGCCCCACAACTCGGGCGTCCCGCTGTACTGCTGACGCAAATTCTGCGGCGTCCGCGAGGCGAGGATCACGTCTTGGAGGCGCTGCAACAGCCGGTCGATCTCGTCGCGCAGCCCCAGCTTCCGCAGGCTCTTCAGGCACCGCCCGGCGACGACGTTGATGAGCTTGTAGCGTTGCTCGTCGGACTTGATGTCACGCACGTGGGTCACGAACTGATCGACGAGTTGCTGGACGATTTCGCGGCGGTCGTAGTTGGCCGCGAGCATCAGCCCGCGTTCGAGCAACTTGCCCTGCTTCTCCGGCAAGTCCGCCGCCGGCGTGGCGACCGCCCCGACGTTCTTCATCGTCTCCGGCACGAGGCCCAGCAACTCGACCGTGAACGGCTCGCCGACACGCCCGGCCAGCGGCAGCGCATTCACCAGCACCAGGAAGCGGCTCTCGGCGGTCACCTTGCCGCCGACGCCGTTGCGGTAAAGTTCACGGATTTGCCGCGCCAGCACGTTGGCGTCGCGCAGCTTCGGCAGTTCGGTGAGGGCCTTTCGCAGGTCGTCGGTTTCCTTCATGAACTCGTGATACGGGTCGAGCTTTTCTTGCGGCTCCAGGATGAGCGACTGGTCGCGCATCCGCATGACGGCGTAGTGGCCGATGCCGAACGGGTTGTCGGGCTTCCCGGCGGTCTTGCCGCGGTTGTGAATCTCCTCCAACTCGTCGAGTAACTTCGCGTCGAGCAGCCCGGCGTGCGGCTTGCCGGCGATGGCCTGCTCGACGCGGTAACGCAGCGCCTTGAACAGGAACCGCGCCGCAATGCCGCGTTCCTCGGTCGGCTTGAAGCCCTCGAGCACCTGACGGCCGGTCTCGACGAGGGCGCGGGCCGACAGCGACTCGCCGAGCTTGGCCAGGCCGTAGGCGAAGAACAAATCGACGTAGCCCAGGGTCGCGCTCTGGTCGGACTGGCCCTTCTTGGCCGAGAGTTCGAGGCTGCGGGCGGCCCAGGCCCGCACCTGCGTGTGCAGGTCGAGCGCCTTTTCGCGCACCTGGCGGACG
>JANXTD010000852.1 GCA_025352585.1 Fimbriiglobus sp. | reverse complement strand
GCGCGTCTCGACGCTGACGTTCTGGTACCGCGCCACCCCCGGCGACGGCCGGTTGCTCGACCTGCACCCCGACCACGACACCGAGGGCACCGTCGATCTCGTCGGCAGCGAAGTCGTCTTCAAGCTGCCGGGGCCGCCCAGGGGCAAGCCGCGCGAGGTGAAACTGCCCCGCCCGGCCGACGCCGACTGGCACCACGTCGCGCTGGTCCGCCGGGCCGACCCGGAGCCGGCCGGCACGCAGCTCTGGTTCGACGGCGAGCTGGCGTTCGAGGGGCCGCCGACGGCCGCCGACCCCTTCGACCTGGCGACGACCCGCTTCAGCGTCGGCGGCCCGGCCGGCGGCGTGGCCAAGCCCGGCGGCGGCGACTTCCGGGCGGCGCTCGACGAAGTCTGCCTGTTCGCGCGGTCGTTGAGCGAATCCGAGGTCCGGCAACTCGCGGCCGCCCCGGAGCCGCCGGCCGGGGAGTTGCCGTACTGGCTGCGTCCCGACACCGGCCTGCCGAAGCCGCTGGCCTACCTGGCCTGGGACGCTTCGACAGCCCGCACCGGCAGCCTGCCCGACGCCGCCGCCCGGCGCGTCTACCGCGTCAACGGCGCGGTCACCGACACCGACGCCCCCGCCGGCCGCGGCTACGCCGTCACGCCGGAGACGCCCGGCCCGGCGGTCGATTTCGGCGAGTGGCGTTTCGTGCCACTGGCCCGCAACGGCGTTCCCCCCAAGCCTGGCGAGGTCGCCCCGTTCACCGCCGCGGTGTGGGCCAACTCCGGCGGCACGTCGCCGCTGGAGTTGCTGACGCTCGGCGACTTGCGACTGACGCTGACCGCCGGCGAAGCCCGCGTCGCCGTGTCACCGGCCAGCCCACGGGCGTTCGTGTCCGCGGCCCTCGCGCCGGGCTGGCACCACTACACGCTCACGCGCAGCCGCACCGGCGTCGTGCAGTTTTACGTCGATGGCGTGGGCGTGCCCGGCCTCGTGGAAGTGAGCGGCACCGACGACCGCTCGCCGCACCCGATCACGCTCGGCACGTTCCCCGCCAAGTTGAAGGGGACGACGTTCCAAGTCAGTGAGCTGGTCATCTTCCCGAACGCCGTGACCGCCGCGCAGGCTCGCCGCATTGCCAGCGTCAAAGTCGTGGAGTGACGGCTTAACGCACGTCGCCGCGAATCTGCTCGGCCGCCGATTGCAGCGCCGCCGTCGGGGTCGCGCCGACGCCCTGGTACTTGCGGTACGGCCCGTCGCTCTTGGCACTCTGCGACCGCTGCACGGTCACCGAGTAGCCGCCGTCGGTCTTGACCGGCGTCGCCCAGGTGGCGTTGTAGTCGCGCAGTTGCCGCGTCGCCTTGGCGTATAGGCTTTCGGCCTTGCCGTCGTCAGGCGTGACGATCGAGGCGGGGGTCGCCCGGCGGTTGATCGTCAGCGTGTCGTCGGACTTGGGGGTGGCGGCGAGCGCGGCGGGCGACGCTTCGACGCCGGGACGGTACGGGGCGCGGCCGTCGTCAAGGGTGCCCGAGCGCGGCGGCAACGCCGATACTTCGCCGGGGCCGGACTTGTTGGCGTGGCCGTTGGTGTTGTCACGGGCGCGGCCAGCCGGCGAGGTCAAGATCGGGTCGCGCTTCGTCCCGGCGAGGTCGGCCTTCCCGCCGACGGGCACGTCTTGCGGCGGCAAGCGCATACCGAGGATCGGGTCGCCCCGCTTGTCGGACGCCGGGCGATCGGTCGAGCCGCCGCCGCCGGTGAACGCTTTGCAGCCGGTGAAGGACGCGGCGAGGACAGCCAAGCCCAGCAGGCGGCGGACGCGGTGCGATTGCGCGAGGGGTTTGTGGCGGAACATCGGACCGATCCTCCCAGGGGCCGGCCGAACGGCAGGCACCCTTGTAAACTTTGCCCGTGGGACGCCGCCGGTCCACTCGGGCGGCCCGCCTGGCGTCCGCTTCTGGCCGATTCCGCCCGACGTTTACCGGATGCACGGCTTGTGCCGGGTCCGCGATTCCCTCCGCACGAGTTCGGGTAGCACGACATGGCATCGTTTCGCATCGCGGTCCTCGGCGGCGACGGCATCGGCCCGGAAGTCATTGACCAGGCCATGCGTGTGGCCCAAGCCGCCGCCCCGAAGTTCGACGCCGCCGAACTGGCGTGGAACAAGCTGCCGTGGTCGTCGGCGTACTACCAACAGCACGGCCGGATGCTGCCCGCCGACGGCTGGGAGACGCTGGCGAAGCACGACGCCATCCTCTTCGGCGCGGTCGGTAACCCGGCGGTCGTGTCGGACAAGATCACCGTCCACGAATTGCTCTTACCGATGCGGCGCAAGTTCGACCAGTACGTCAACCTGCGGCCGGCCTACCTGTTCGCGGGGGTCGATTGCCCGCTCGTCGGCCAGGCGGCGGGGGCGATCGACATGCTCGTCTACCGCGAGAACACCGAGGGCGAGTACGCCCCCGTCGGCGGCCACCTCTACCCCGGCACGCCCGACGAAATCGCCGTGCAGACCGGCGTGTTCACGCGCCGCGGCTGCGAGCGCATCCTGCGGGCGGCCTTCGAGGCGGCGATGAAGCGCCCCCGCCGCAAACTCACGAGCGTCACCAAGTCGAACGCCCAAATCTACGGCATGGGCCTGTGGGACGACGCCTACTTCGCCGTGCGTAAGGAGTTCCCCGAGGTCGAGTCTTCGACGCTACTGGTGGACGCCGCCGCGATGGACTTCGTGCGCAAGCCGCAGTCGTTCGACGTGGTCGTGGCGAGTAACCTGTTCGGCGACATCCTCACCGACCTGAGCGCGGCGGTGACAGGCAGCATTGGCCTGGCGTCGAGTGCCAACATCAACCCGACGCGGGCCTTCCCGAGCATGTTCGAGCCGGTCCACGGCAGCGCCCCCGACATCGCCGGTAAGGGCATCGCCAACCCGATGGCCGCGATCCTCTCGGCGAGCCTGATGCTCGAGCACCTCGGCCTGTCGAAGAGCGCCGCGGCGGTCAAGTCGGCCGTGGCGAAGGTGCTCAGCGAAGGCAAGGTCCGCACGCCCGACCTCGGCGGCACCGCGACTACGACGCAGATCGGCGACGCGGTGCTGGCGGCGGTGTGACCTCCTGGGCGTCACTTCGCGACGATCAGCGCCCGGACGGCGCGGTTGACTTCGAGGACGTTGACGATCGGCTCGCCGCCGACGAGCCCGGCCATCGACGTGAAAGCCTCCGCTCGCAGCGCGGCGTCGAGCTTAGCGCGGGTCGCCGCCACTTCACTCCCCGACTTCGCCGCGACCGCCGCCGATACGCGGTCGAGTTGCGCCTGCGCGGCGCGGAGGGTCAGGTGCGGGTCGAGGCCGGAGCCGGAAGTCGTCACGGCGTCGGCCGGCAGCGCGGCGACGCTGGGGTACGCCTTCAAGTCCTCGGCTACGCGCTCGCGCAACTTGGGGTTGCTGGCCCCGAGGTTCGAGCCGCCCGAGCCGCCGGCGTTGTAGCCGACGGCCGACGGCCGGGGGTGGAACCACTCGTCGCCCTTGAACTCCTGGGCGATCAGCCGCGACCCGACCGGCACGCCGTCCGTCCCGACGACGAGACTGCCGGTGGCCGTCGTCGGCACGAGCCGGGCGACGGCGAGGAGGACCGCCGGGTAGGCGACCGAACCCATCGCCAGAGTCGAGAGTAGTAATAGGGCGTTGACGCGGATGCGAGCTAGCATTCAAACCTCATACTTCGAGAGTGCACAATGCATAGTGCAAAGTGCATAATGAAAACCTAAGACAACTGATCCGATCCTGTTTATTCTTCGATTCTGCACTCTGCACTGTGCATTCTACACTCTAAATCAAACGGCTCTCACCAAGGTCAAGATCAGGTCGATGAGCTTGATGCCGACGAACGGGGCGACCACGCCGCCCAGGCCCCAGACGAGCAGGTTGCGGCGCAATAGCGCGTCGGCACCGACGGGGCGGTACGTCACGCCCTTGAGCGCGACGGGGATCAGGCACGGGATCACCAGCGCGTTAAAGATCACCGCCGACAGGATTGCCGAAGTCGGCGACGTCAAATTCATGAAGTCCAGCGTCTTCAACTGCGGCAACGTGCCGGCAAACAGCGCGGGGACGATCGCGAAATACTTGGCCACGTCGTTGGCGACGCTGAAGGTCGTCAGCGCGCCGCGGGTCATCAGGAGTTGCTTGCCGACCTCGACGACCTCGATCAGCTTGGTGGGGTCGCTGTCGAGATCGACCATGTTGCCGGCCTCCTTGGCGGCCTGCGTCCCGGAGTTCATCGCCACGCCGACATCCGCTTGGGCCAGGGCCGGGGCGTCGTTGGTGCCGTCGCCCATCATCGCGACGAGCTTGCCGGCCGCCTGCTCCTTGCGGATGTACGCCAGCTTCGCCTCGGGGGTCGCCTCGGCGATGTAGTCGTCCACGCCCGCCTGCGCGGCGATCGACTTGGCGGTCAGCGGGTTGTCGCCGGTGACCATGACCGTCCGCAGGCCCATCTTGCGCAGCCGCTCGAAGCGCTCGCGGATGTTCGGCTTGAGGATGTCTTCGAGCACGATCATGCCGGCGACGCGGTTGCCCTCGCACACCAGCAGTGGCGTCGCCCCTTGCGAGGCGACGGCATCGACTTGCTCCTTCAGACCTGACGGCAGCGTGCCGCCGGCGGCCTGCGCGTACTTCGTCACGGCGTCGGTCGCGCCCTTGCGGATGCTGGGGCCGTCGCGGCGGTCGATGCCGCTCATGCGCGTCTGCGCGGCGAACGGCACGAAGGTCGCCCCCGCCGTCGCGTCCACACTCGACAGGTTGACGCCCGGCATCTTGCGGAACAGCTCCACCACGCTCTTGCCCTCCGGCGTCTCGTCGGCGACGGAGGCTAAAGTCGCCAGCCGGCCCACGTCCGACGCGCTCGACTCGCCGAACGGCACGAAGCGCGTCGCCCGGCGGTTGCCCATCGTGATCGTGCCGGTCTTGTCGAGCAGCAGCGTATCGACATCGCCGGCGACCTCGACCGCCTTGCCGCTCTTGGCGATGATGTTGGCCCGCAACGCCCGGTCCATCCCCGCGATGCCGATGGCCGACAGCAGCGCCCCGATGGTCGTCGGGATCAGGCAGACCAGCAGCGCCACGAGTGTTGGGATGTCGGTGCCCAGGCCGACGTTGCCGGTGTACCCCTCGGCGTAGAGGGCCAGCGGGTAGAGGGTCGCGGTGACAATGAGAAAGATCAGGGTGAACGCGGCCAGGACGATCGACAGGGCGATCTCGTTGGGCGTGCGCTGCCGCTTGGCCCCCTCGACGAGCGCGATCATGCGGTCCAGGAACGACTCGCCCTGCTTGACCGTAACACGCACCACGATGCGGTCGGAGAGCACGCGCGTGCCGCCGGTCACGCCGGAGCGGTCGCCGCCGGCCTCGCGGATGACGGGGGCCGACTCGCCGGTGATGGCCGACTCGTCCACGGCGGCGACGCCCTCGACGATTTCGCCGTCGGCGGGAATGACCTGCCCCGCCTCGACGGCGACGAAATCGCCCTCCGTCAGGTCGGTCGAGACGGTCTCGCGGAAGACCCCGCCGGAGTCGCGCCGGAAGGCCGGCGTCGCCTGTTTGGTCTTGCGCAACGCGTCGGCCTGGGCCTTGCCGCGCGCCTCGGCGAGGGCCTCGGCGAAGTTGGCGAAGAGGACCGTCGCCACGAGCCAGAAGTCGAGCGCGACGAGGTAGCCGAGCGTCGCCTGGGTCGAGTCGGGGTTCACCGCCTTGACGACGGTGTAGAGGATCGACAGCGCCGTGCCGACCTCGACGACGAACATCACCGGGTTCTTCCAGAGGTGGTCCGGCCGGAGCATGATCACGGCGCGGCCGGCGGCGGCCTTCAGTAAGTCGGGGGCGAACAGGCTCTGCGCCCGGCTCGCCTTGCGTGCAGACGTGGACATGGTGGCCCTTAGTTGGTGGTGAAGGAAAGGTGCTCGGCGATCGGGCCGAGGGCGGCGACCGGCAGGAACAGCAGCGCCCCGACGAGGACGATGGTGCCGACCAGGACGAGCGCGAAGGTCAGCGTGTCGGTGCGCAAGGTGCCCGCCGTGAACGGCGTCGGCTTCTTCGCCGCCAGCGACGCGGCGAGTGCAATCGGCGCGATGATCGGCACGAAGCGACCGATCAGCATGACCAGCCCGGTGGCCAGGTCCCAGACGACGGCGCGGCCGTTGGACTCCGCCTTCTCCGGGTTCGCCGCGTCCTCGGCGGTACCCACCGTGTCGCCCAGTCCCTCGAAGCCGGAGCCGTTGTTGGCGCTCGCCGAGGTGAACTCGTAGAGCATTTCCGACAGCCCGTGGGGGCCGGGGTTGTTGGTCGCGTCGGTGCCCCACTTCGACACCGACGCGATGCCGGTCGGGATCAGGATCAGCAGCGGGTGGACGAGCAGTGCGAGCATCGCCAGCTTGACCTCGCGGGCCTCGACCTTCTTGCCGAGGTACTCCGGGGTGCGGCCGACCATCAGCCCAGCCAAAAACACGGCGACGATCAGGTAGACCAGGAAGTTGATCAGCCCCACGCCGACGCCGCCGAAGGCGCAGTTGATCCACATGCCCGAGAGCGGCGTGAGGCCGGCGAGCGGATTAAGGCTATCGTGCATGCAGTTCACCGAACCGTTCGACGTGACCGTCGTCGCGGCGGCCCAGGTCGCCCCGGCCGACGGCCCGAAGCGCAGCTCCTTGCCTTCGAGATTGCCCGACGACTGGTCGAGCGGCAGCCCGCTGAGGCCGGGGTTGGGCGACATCGTGTCGGTGACGATCGCCCAGACCGTGAAGGCGACCAGGAACGCCATCATGACGTTGAAGATGACCGTCGCCTGGCCGTTGCCGCGGACCATGCGGCCGAACATCACCACGCAGGCCATCGGCACGAGCAGGATGCAGACGCATTCGAGGAGGTTGGTCCAGGCGGACGGGTTCTCGAAGGGGTGCGCCGAGTTCGCGCCGAAGAAGCCGCCGCCGTTGGTGCCGAGCTGCTTGATAGCAACGATCGCGGCGACCGGCCCGCGACTGATGGTTTGCTTCGCGCCTTCGAGGGTCGTGACTTCGACCGCCCCTTCGAGCGTCATCGGCACGCCGCCGAGGATCAGCAGCAGGCCGACGATCAGGCTCAGCGGCAGGAAGACGTAAGCGACGCCTCGCCAGACATCCAGCGTGAAGTTGCCGAGGTGCTTGTCGCCGCGCAGGCCGCGGATGACTGCCAGCAACGCGCCCAGGCCGATGGCCGGGGTGACGAACTGCTTCCAGGCGATGAAGAAGAGTTGGCTGAAGTACGACAGGTGGACTTCGCCGGAGTAGTGCTGCAAGTTCGTGTTGGTGAGGAACGACGCGGCCGTGTTGAAGATTGTCGTCGGGGCCAATGCCGTCTTGCCGTCGGGGTTGAGCGGCAACAGGTGTTGCGTCGCCAGCAGGCCGAAGCCGATCACGAAGGCGACGGCGTTGAAGGCCAGCAGTGCCAGGCAATATCCCTTCCAAGACTGAGGGCCGGTGTCGAAGGCGCGCTCGAGCGCGTTGTCGGCGGGCCGGTCGAGGGCGCGGGCCATCGCCCGGCCGAGCGGCACGGCCAGCCCGGCGGCGAGGCCGATCACGAGGAGCGGTAGAATCCACATGGTCGCGTAAACTCCTTAAAACCACTCGGGGCGCAACAGGGCGGCGACGAGGTAGATGAGTAAAAACAGGGTGACGAACGCGGTGAGCCAGATCACGGCAGTCTCCTAAAGGCGGTCGCAGAAGCGGACAAACGCCGCCATCAGCGCGAGCGCGGCCAGCCCGAGGGCGAGCAGCGCGGGCAGGGAAGTCACGAGGGTCATGGGCAAAGTCCTTGCGGGTGCGGGGGCGACGGGCCGCTATGCACTCGGGGTGCCGCACGCGGAATCGCTGCGAATCGTGGCATTTCGGGGTCGGGCGTCGGGCGAGTTGCACGGGCGTCGGGCGAGTTGCACGGCGGCACGCGGGCGAAACGCGGCGAAGCGTCGGGTTCGTGAGCGGCACAGACTTCGCATTGGACAAGTGACGGCGAGCCAAAACGTTTCAACCCCCGGAGCGCCGCGTGAACCTGCTGGTCATCGACGACGAGCCGAGCCTGCGCAAGACCCTCCGGCTCACGCTGGAGAGTCTGGGCCACCGCGTCACCGAGGCCGACACCGGCGCGGCCGCGCTCGCCGCCTTGGGGCGCGACGAGGCATTGCACCGTATCGCGCTCGCGGCGGCGTAGTGCACTACCAGCACCGGCATCTGCTGGCGATCGAGGGGCTGCACCCGCCGGAGATCGCCACTCTGCTCGATCTCGCCGAGAGCTACGTGCTGCTGAACCGCTCCGGCAAGACCCAACGCGACCTGCTGCGCGGCCGGACGCTGATCAACCTGTTCTATGAAGATAGCACCCGCACGCGCACGAGCTTT
The DNA here is from genome assembly GCA_025352585.1 of Fimbriiglobus sp. Lineage (GTDB taxonomy): Bacteria > Planctomycetota > Planctomycetia > Gemmatales > Gemmataceae > Fimbriiglobus. The sequence goes on along the minus strand of JANXTD010000852.1, from coordinate 386 downwards.
GAACTCGCTGGCAAGCGGCTGGGGGCAGACGTGATCAACATGTCGGTCTCGACCAGCAGCGTGAACAAGGGCGAAACCCTGCTCGACACCGCCGCCACGCTCAACGCCATGCGTTGCGATCTGCTGGTTGTACGCCACGATCAGTCCGGCGCGCCGAATCTGCTGGCGCAGAAGGTGTCGTCCGCCGTGATCAACGCCGGCGACGGCACGCACGAGCACCCGACGCAGGCGCTGCTGGACGCGCTGACGCTCCGCCGCCGCCGGGGCAGCTTACACGGCCTAGTGGTGGCAATCTGCGGCGACGTGCTGCACAGCCGGGTTGCCCGGTCTAATATCCACCTGCTGGGCGCCATGGGGGCCCGGGTACGGGTAATCGGGCCGCCAAC
>JANXTD010000823.1 GCA_025352585.1 Fimbriiglobus sp. | reverse complement strand
CGTCGATCTTCAAGATCATGCACTGAATCGTCTGGCCGATGTACTCGCCGATGTCTGCCGGGCGGCGAATGTCCACCTGCGACGCGGGCAGGAACACGTTGACGCCGATGTTGATGAGCAAGCCACCCTTGATCTTCTTGGTGACGGCCCCGGTGACGACGTCGCCTTCCTTGTGCTTGGCAAGGATCGACTCCCACTCCTTCTGCCGCTTCGCCTTGCGGTAGGAGAGGTTGATGCCGCCGTGCTCGTCCTCGACGGTCTCGAGCAGCACTTCGATGGTGTCGCCGGCGCGGGGGATGTTGACGTACTCGCCCGCCTCGTCCTTCCACTCGTCGAGCTTGATGACGCCTTCGGACTTGTAGCCGATGTCGATGACGACGTCGTCGCCGCGAATTTCGAGGACCTTGCCGGAGACGATCTTGTTGGAGTCGAACGACTGGGTGTCGTTAATGAGCCAGGTGTCGAGGCCCTCGGCCCCGCCGAAGAGTTCTTCGAGTTCCTTTTCGAGGCTGTCGTTGTCGTCGCCGTCGAACTGCCGCATCAAGTTACGATTGACCATAATCGGTAAGAGGAGCCTTCGAGCAGTCCGTTTGCCGGGCCATTCCCGACTCGCGAACCGTGCCACAAAAAGAGGACGCGACGACCCCGGCCCGCGACACGGCGCGGGCCACACTGGAGGGGGTTCGCCACACTGTCGGAATTGTACCGCGCCCGGCAAGGGGCAACAGGGCAAGTCGAGCTGAGGTAGTGAAAAGAGGTAGCATGAGTAAGCCGGTGATGGCTCTAACGTCAACGCTTCCTTTTTGACTCGAGCGCGGTAAGGGGCAGACCGACTGGGACCTGCTTAGCGCTCAGCAACGCTTCCAAAACGAGATTACAGCGTTCACGCATCGCGATAGAGTTTCGTTCAAAAAACTTGTCTAGTTCAAAACCAACCACGTTCTTGAAGAACGCAAAAGTGCTAACCGTATCATCGTCTGATATGATACCTGTGAGCACCAGCATTTTGTTGTTTCGGTATCGCCTAAGAACAGATTTGCTAGCTTGGGTGGAAATGACGGCAAACACAGGCAGATAGTTGTCAAAGCTGGCGTTTAGACCAAATCCTAGATCAGCGTTAACTCGCTTTGCGTCCGCGCTTTTATAACCCTGGCGGGCCTCAAAGATTGCTCCTCTGATCTGGCTGACACGGTCGTTGCTTAACTTTAAAAATTGGCCAGTTCGCTGAAGCCACTGAGTAACCTGCGATACCTTTGTCATGTCCAAAATGTGCGCGACATCGATCCTCGCGTCAAGGGTCAACGTGCCATTAGTTTTGTCCTTTTTCTCCACCACATAAGACCAAGTAACTTGCGGCACCGTTAAACCGAAAGAATCGCGGATCAACTCGCGGAAAAGTTGTTCGCAACCAGCACCGAGTTGTCTGTAGATAGAAGTCATGCCGCCTGCAGCTTTGTGCGCAGCATACATGAGGTCAGAGTCGAGCCCAATCCAGTGGTAGAACGGGTCGTTGCCATATAACCGCTTAAAGCCATCTAAGGAAACCCCGCTGGAACTCTCAGAACCGAACTTTGGCCGGTAGTCAGCACATTTATCGAGTGGCGATAGTAGTAGTTCGAGATAGCGGCTCTCTTGCGTTGTCATGATGTCTTTTCGGATGAGTTAAGACTAGTCAGCCAGGTAGCTAATTGATGTCCAACGACGTGGGCAATGATTGGAGGCACAGCATTTCCAATGTTCATCATATTCAAACCGGTCGAGTGTGGAAACACAAATTCGTCGGGAAATGACTGGAGGCGAGCGCACTCCCTTACTGTTAGTCGGCGAGGAAGTTCGTAGTGAAAATGAACTCTCGCCTTCGGGTTAGCTCTGACGGCATACGATACTCTGCCTTTCTCGCTAGTTTGGTCGCCCTGGCCGGCACCTTTTGTCGCCTTAGTCGCCACGAAATACTGGCTCTGGTTAGGCACCGATTCATCGGTCACGGCTACCAAGTCTTGAATAGCCGCTTCAATCGGGCGGTGCGGTGTGAAGAAACTCGGTGCTTCAAAGTGCGTCTGATGCGGCTCTTCAGGAAAACTCATAATATCATCACGCACGCATACGAAGAATACTCGCTCGCGATGTTGCGGCAGGCCGTAGTCAGGACAATAAATGTGCCAAACTTTTACCTTGTAGCCTTGGTTTCTGAACTCAGTCGCTATTTCATGCATGACTGTGCCATTTTTCATCCTGGCTAAATGAGGCACGTTCTCGCCAATCGCAAGCAGTGGACGGTGTAACTTCATGTACTCAGCGATCACTTTGTACAAACGGCCACGTTTTCCGTCGAAACCTTGCTTCGGGCCACATGACGAAAAGTCTTGACACGGAAAGCCACCCACGACTACATCAGACTTTGGCATCAACTCTATGTCTGCGTTCACGAGGTCACATAGAGTGACATTTGGGCCAATATTGAGTCTATAAGTATCCAGCGCCTTGGCGTCGTTATCGTAACCGTGAACCAGATTAAATGGAAGGCGATCAAACTGCTCGCCTAAGTATCGAAATCCCCCGAGTAGCCCCAAATCTAGGCCGCCACAACCGCAGAACAGTGAAACCACATCGAACTTAGTGACAGGAGCTAGCTTCGCGTCAATTGTAATATTTGAACATGCGGTGTCGGGGTTATTCTTGAAGCCAAATTTAAACTGCGGAAGCGTTCGCAAGGCTTTTCGTTTCGGCAACCCACTTTTTGGACGCATAATTCACCGTTGTCTGCGATTGACTTCCGACATCACTATTCAGATTCGACCACCAGCCGCACCCAGCTTAAGGCCATCCCAGGTTAATCAGCTGTTTCAGAGTTCCCCCGTGCCGCGCTTCGACCACCACGGGAGGAACAGCCCGCCGTCGATGTGCAGGATCGTGCCGGTCACGTAGCTGCTCGCCGGGCCGGCGAGGTACAGCACGGCCCCGGCGACCTCCTCGGCCGTCGCCAGGCGGCCCAGCGGCAACTCGGCGGCGGCACTGCGGATCCCCTCGTCCGAGAGGAACTTGCGCTCGCCGGGGGTGTCGGTCCAGCCGGGGTAGACCGCGTTCACGCGGATGCGGTGCGGCAACAACTCCGTCGCGGCCGTCTTCATCATCATGTCGAGCGCCGCCTTGGCCATGTTGTAAGCCATGCAGTTCGGGAACGCGATCTGGCCGTGCGGCGAACTCACGATGACCGCAGTGCCGCCGTCGCCCTGCGCGAGCATCCGGTTGGTCGCGGCGCGCAGGCAGTAGAACGCGCCCCACATCGACACGTCGATCGTCTTGCGGAAGCCGGCCATGTTGGCGGTCGTGAACGGCTCGCGCTCGCTGAACACCGCCGACGACACGAAGATGTCGAGCCGCGGCAAGCCGGCCACCATCGCCTCGACGGCGGCCTGGTCGGTGACATCGACGGGGTAAGCCCACGCCTGCCGGCCCAGCGCGCGAATCTCGGCGGCGACCTCGGCGACGCGGGGCGAGATGTCGTTGACGGCCACGTCTGCGCCGGCCTCGGCCAGGGCCAAAGCCGTGGCGCGGCCGATGCCGGAGGCGGCCCCGGTGACCAGCGCGACTTTGTGCGTCAGCGTCATACTTCGACCTCAACTCAGGGATGCCGTGGCGCTGGCGAAGGCCGCGGCCCAGTCGCCGAAGTGCGCCTGCCGGTGCAGGGTCGCGCTCGGGTACCACGGGGTGTCGCGGCGGACTTGCAGCCAGCGCCAGTCGGCGTTCAACGGTAGGAGGATTTCGACGGGCCGCCCCAGCGCCCCGGCCAGGTGGGCGAGGGCCGAGTCGATCGTGACGACGCGGTCGAGGTTCATCAGCAGGCCGGCCGTGTCGGCGAAGCTGTCGCCGAGTTCGCTGCCGAGGTCGGCGAGCGGGAATGGGGCTTCGGCCAGTTGCTCAACGCCGGAGCCCTTTTGCAGGCTCACCAGCGTGCCGCCGAGTTCGGCCACGCGCGCGGCCAGCGGGGCGAACTGCGCGAGTTTCACACTACGCCAGCGGTCGCCGACGTGCTTCGGGTTGCCCTGCCAGGCGATGCCGACCAGTGGGCGCGGCAAGTCTTGCAAGAACGCCCGCCACTTCGCCACCTCGGCCGGCGGGGCGGTCAGGAACGTGCGGGCGTCCGGGATCGTCTCGACGCGCAGTTGCGTCAACAGCGGCAGGCTCATCAGCGGGCAGTGGGCGTGGTGCGCCGGAGCCGGCTCGCCGGACAACACGACGTGCGTCACCCCGGGGCAGGTCCGCACCAGGTCCGCGAGTGCCGGGGTGGTGACGACGGCGACGGTGCCGCCGCGCTCGACGACGCGGGGGGCGAGCTTGAGGAACTGGATCGTGTCGCCGCTGCCTTGCTCGGTGTGGACCAGCAGCGTCTTGCCGTGCAGCGGTTCGCCGCGCCACAGCGGCGTCGGGAGTTGCCGCGACTGGCCGCGCATCTGCTCGGTGCGCCAGCGCCACTCGTACTCCGGCCAGCCGCGCGCGTAGTCGCCCAGGCTCAAGAGCGCGATCGCACGGTTGAAGCGGACTTCGGGGGCGTAGGGCTGCCGGCGAATCGCCTGCTCGTACCACGGCAACGCCTCGGCGACGCGGCCACCCATCGCCAGCGTCAGCGCGAGGTTGCCGTACGACTCGTGCGACGCCGGGTCGAGGTCGATCGCTTTGCGCAGGGCGTCGGCGGCCTCATCGAGCTGGCCGCGGTCGCGGTGGGCGTTGCCGAGGTTGGCCCAGCCGCCGGCGAGTTTGGGGTCGAGCTTCACGGCGACGCGCCCGGCGTTGATCGCCTCCTCCCAGCGGCCGGCCTTGCCGAGGGCGGCGGCGAGGTTGGCGTGCGCGCCGCCGGCGTTCGGCTCCAGGGCGATTTGCCGCTCGAAGCAGGCGACGGCGTCGTCGGCCCGGCCGCTGAGGCCGCGAACGACGCCCAGGCGGTTCCACAAGGTCGCCGACTCCGGCCCGGCCGCGAGCAGGGTCGCCAGCAGTCCCTCGGCCTCGGCGTAGCGCTTCGACTCCGAGAGAGCGACCGCCTGTTGCAGCTTCAAGTCGGTCGCGTCGGGCTGGTGCCGCAAGGCGAATTCGATTGCGGTGAGCGCTTCCGGCCACTTCTTCTGGTCGAAGCAGGCCTGAATCAGGTTGCGGCTCGGTGACGGGTTGGCGGGGTCGAGGTCGGCGGCGAGGCGGAACGTGACCTCGGCCTCGGCGAAGCGGCCGCGGCTCGCCAGCGACACGCCCAGGTGATCGACCCACGACGGCACGTCCGGCCGCGCCCGGATCGCCGCGAGCAGCCCCGCCTCGGCCTCGGCGAAGCGGCCGGCTTGCAGGTGCGCCACCGCCGCGGCGTGCAGGCGCTCGCCGTCGGCCGGCGGGGCGGGCGGCGGGCGCGTCGCCAGGTCGCGCAGTAACTCCCCGGTGACATCGGGCCGGCCGGCGGCGCGGGCGGCGGCGGCGAGTTGCGCGTACAGTGCGGCGTCGGGCGTCATGGCACGGGCTGAAGGGGGGCGGGGTCGCTTGAAAGCGGGCGGCGGCGCTGCTAGTGTACGAACTATGTCTCTCTCCCTGGAACAGTACGTCCTCAGTTACCTCGACACGCGCGGCCTGCCCTGGCCCGCGATGCCGAAGGTCGAAGCGCCGAAAGCCCGGCCTCACCTGGAGTTGCTGCCGGTCAAGGCCGTCCTCTGGACCGTCTACGGTACCCTGCTCGCCGTCCCCACCGGCGAGTTGCGCTTCGAGCCGGCGCTCGACTTCGTCATGGACGCGGCGCTCGACAAGACGATCACCGAGTTCAAGATGTGGCACTCGATGAGCCGCAAGCCGGGGGCACCGGCGGCCTACATGAAGGAGCTGTTCCGCAAGGCGCTCACACAGTTGCAACTCGCCGGCAGCGGGGGCGAGAAGTACCCCGAAGTCGCCTGCGAGCGAGTCTGGGACGACATCGTCAAGAAACTCGTGCTCAAGGAGTACGCCTACGACGCCTCGACGTATGGGGGCTTCGACGACTTCACCAAGAAGGTCGCCTACTTCTACCACGCGAGTATTCAGGGCTGCGGGGCCTACCCGCACGCCGCGGACGCCTTGCGCCTCGTCGCCGACGGCGGCCGAGTGCAGGGGTTACTCGCCGACGGGCAGTGCTTCACGGCGGCGCAACTGCAACGCGGCCTGAACGCCCAATCGCCGGACTTCCCGCTGACGAACTGCGTCCCGGTCAAGTTCCGCTTCCTTTCCGCCGAACACAAAGCGAGGAAGCCGTCGGAGACGCTGTTCCGCGCGGCCCTCGGGGCGCTGGCGGCGCGCGGCATCGCCCCGCACGAGGTCTTGCACGTCGGGTCGAGCCTGGCGCGCGACGTCATCCCGGCGAAGAGGCACGGCTTCCGCACGGCGCTGTTCGCCGGCGACAAGGCGTCGCTGGTGGTGGCCGACAAGGCGCAGTTGAAAGACCCCGCGACCCGCCCCGACGTGCTGCTGACCGACCTGGCCCAACTTGCCGACGTCCTCGGTTAAGGAACCCCCGCGATGCCCGCCCCGACGCCGCACCTCGACCTCGCGTCGATCGACCTGAGCCATGTCGTCGCCGACCTGGACGCCATCAAGGCGGTGATCCCGCAGCGCCACGAGATGCTCCAACTCAGCGCCATCGTCCACGTCGACGCGGCCCAACACCTGATCGTCGGCTACAAGGACGTGACCGCCGACGAGTTCTGGGTCCGCGGCCACTTCCCCGGCAGCCCGTTCCTGCCGGGCGTGCTGATGTGCGAGTCGGCGGCGCAACTGACGTGCTTCTACAACCTCTACAACAAGGTCACCAAGGGCGCGTTGATCGGCCTGGGCGGCATCGAGAACGGCCGCTTCCGCCGGGCCGTCGTGCCGGGCGACCGCCTGGTGCTCGTCGGCAAGGGCTTGAAGGTGCGGTCGCGGCTGACGCACTTCGACGTGCAGGGCTTCGTCAACGGCGACCTCGCGTTCAGCGTCGAGATCATCGGCGTGGTGCTGGTCAAGGGTTACGAGGGGTGAGTGTGCGCGGCCGCAAGAAACTCCCGCCCGACGCCCTCGCGCCGTTCCAGTGGGCACCTACGGGCACGCAGCACGTCGTGAGTTGGGGCGACCCCACGCTCGCCGCCGGGCCGACCGACGCCGAGGGCAACGAACTGCCGCCCCCGGACGACGCGGTGGCCCCGGTGCCGATCGACTGGCCGACGCTGTTCGGCAACGCGCACCCCGTCGAGGTCGAAGTCGGCTTCGGCAAGGGGCTGTTCCTGGCGAACTCCGCCGCCGCGAACCCCGCGGCCAACTACTTCGGCGTCGAGATCATCCGCAAGTACCAGCTCATCGCCACGAACCGCCTGGCGGTGCGGAACCTCACCAACGCCCGCACCTGTTGGGGCGACGCCAAGCGAATCCTCGAACGCCACGTCGCGCCGGGGTCGGTCGCGGCGGTCCATGTCTACTTCCCCGACCCGTGGTGGAAGAAGCGGCACCAGAAGCGGCTGATCATGACGGCCGAGTTCGTGGCGCTGCTGCACCGCGTGCTGGTGCCGGGGGGCGTGTTCCAC
>JANXTD010000786.1 GCA_025352585.1 Fimbriiglobus sp. | reverse complement strand
GGGACGCCGGCGTCGATCAGCCCCCGGGCGACCTCGTGTCGGGCAAGCGATTCCGGGGGCGGGGCGGGTGGGGACATCGGCGGGCTCACGAGGCGAACGGGGCGAGGGCGGCGCGGCAGGCGGTCGCGTCGGGGTAGCGGTCGGCGGGGTCGCGGGCCATCGCCTTGTGGACGACCGCGGCCAACCCCGCGGGCAGTTCGGGACGGCGGTCCCGCAGGGGCACGGGCGGGTCGGTCAGGATCATCACCAGCGCGGCCCCCACGTCCCGCGGCAGGTCGAAGGCGTTGCGGCCGGCCAGCAGGTAGTACAGCGTGGCGGCGGCGGCGTACTGGTCGGCGGCCGGGGTCACGCCGCGGAAGTGCGTCACCTGCTCCGGGGCCATGAACGCCGGGGTGCCGCCGACCTCGCCGTTGAGGGTCAGGCCGCTCAGCCGGGACGCCTCGAACGCGCGGGCCAGGCCGAAGTCGGCCACCTTCGCCGTCCGCGCCCCCTTGGGTCCGCCCAGGAGCACGTTGTGCGGCTTCACGTCCCGGTGGACGTACCCCGCCGCATGCGCGTGGGCCAGCCCGGCGAGGGCCTGGCAGACGATCCGGACCGCGGTCGCGACCGGCAGGGGGCCGCGGGCGGCGCTCAGCCGCGCGGCGTCTGTCCCGGCGACGAGTTCCATGGCGATCAACAGCTTGTCGCCCGCCTCGCCCGCCTCCAGGAAGCGGACGACGTGCGGGTGGCGGAGCTGGCAGAGGATGCGGGCCTCGCGCAGGAACCGCTCGACGGCCCGGCCCCCCGCCCCCGGCGACGGCGTGATGAGCTTGACGGCGGCCGGGACGCCGTCGGCCTCCCGGACCGCGCGGTAGACCACCCCCATGCCTCCGCGGCCGAGTTCGACGCCCAGCCGGTAGCCGGGCACCCCACCCCCGGCGGCCTCCGGGGGCGGCGCGGCGGAGTGCGCGACGGTCGCGTCCGGGGCCGGGGCGGCGGGCAGGTCGAGGGTGGGGACCGAGTCCGGGTCGGGGGCCGACACGGCGACGCGGAAGAGGGTGTGCCCGGCCCGCACCTCGTCGCCGTGCCGCAGTTCGCACACCGACGCCCGGCTGCCGTTCACCGACACGCCGTTGCGGCTCTTGAGGTCGAGTAGTCGGCACCGCGGCGGGTTGACCTCGACGACGAAGTGCCGGCGGGAGAAGTACGGGTCGTCGTAGGAGAGCTGGAAGTGCGCGTCCTTCGACCGGCCGACCAGGAACGAGTCCCGGCCGGCGAACGCGAACTCGCGGCCGGCGTGCGGCCCGTCGGTGACGGTCAGGGTCACTTTCATGTCGAAGCTCCCGGCGGGGACGGTGCGGGGCGGCGCGGAATCAACTCGCGCCGCCCTACGGCTTGGTGGAAGCGACAATCGGGACCGTCCCGGTTTCGGGGTCGAAGTTCCGCAAGACGTAAAGGCGGGTGGTGGGAAGTGTCCGCTGGGGGTTCGCTTCGCCGAAAAATAGCTCCCGCGTCGCGGCACAGTAGCAAGGGAAAAATGGGTTCGCCGTGGCGTTGTCGGGCAAGACAATTCTTCTCGGGCCGCCGTAGGATTTTCCACCTTGGTCCAACGTCAGAACCACCAAATCGCGTCCGCCGCCGTCGGCTTGGACGCTGCCGAAGAGCGACTTGCCGTCGCGGGTCACGTGGGGGAAGGACAGGCTGCGGCCGCCGAGGCCGGTCAGCGCCAAGGGTTCCGGCGTGCCCCACGGCGCAGACAGGTCGGCCCGCGTGAAACGGACAAGCCCCCCCGGATCGTTCTGTTTCGGGAACTGCTCGCAGAGGAGTTGCAGGCCGTCTCCAGCGAGGGCGGGGGTCACCAAATACCCCTGCCCGCTCAAGCCCTGACACTTCACAGGGCGGCCCCACTCGGCGTCGGCCGTCGCGCGAACGGACTCGCTGACATCGGTTCCGCTGAGGGTCGCCGCCGTCACGAGCATCCGACGCTCGTCGGCGCTCACCGCGAAATCGGCCGCCGGCCAGAGTTGCCGGGCGTTCCCGAAGGCGGCTTCTGCGCTTTTGCGGGTCGCCGTCCAAACCCAAGATTCCTTCTTCTTAGGGTCCGCCCCGCCCCTCGCAAACCAGTACAAAGTCAGGCCGTTTTCCGACACCCACGACCCTCGCGTCTGTTGGTCTGCGGGCAACTCAGTCAGGGCACTTAACTCCGTCTTGGTCTTCGGCGAGGTACCCTGCTGGTTCGCAAGCAGCCGGCGAACCCGCACGTCCTTGAACTCGATGTCGGCCTTCTGGTTCTGTTGCAGGGCGATGCGGCCCGCCTTCCGCGTCAGGCCCGGCACCTTGGCGAAGTTGTCGCGGGCAGTGTCGAGGTCGGAGTCGATCGTCTGGACTTCGTTGACCCACACCTGGATTCGCCGGCCTTCGAGCCGGACCCGCAACGCGTTCCAGTCGGCCCGCTTGAACGGCGGGTCCACCTTGCGGGCGAAGACGCCGAACACCGAGCCGGTCTTGTCGGCCGCGGGCAGTTTGGCGTACTGCGGGAAGGCGTCGTCGATGACCTGCACTTCGAGTTGGCCCGCGCCCGAGACCGGCCCTGCGAGGTCGGCGCGGAGGAACAGCCCGCTGCCGGCCCCCGCGGCGGCCCGGTACTGCAACGTCAGTTCGAAGTCGTCGTAGTCGGCCTCAGTCATCAGGACCCCGGCCCCGCCGCCGGGCGCGGGCGACCCGAGCAGCCGGCCGTCCGCCCAGGTCCACTTCGGCTCCCCGACGGACGTCCACCCCGTCAGGTCTTTGCCGTTGAACAGCGGCGTGAAGTCGTCAGACTTCGGGGCCGGGGCGACGCTCGGCGATGTTGGCGCGGGGACGACGGCCGGCGGCTTCGCGGCCCGGCCTGTGCGCCGCGCGATCCACTTCGACACCCCTTCGTCGAGCGGGATGCGGAGGACGAACACCCCGGAGCTGGCGACCGCGACCGCGTGGCGGCCGTCGGGCGTGAACAAGCACCTGTGGATTCCTCCGCCGAGCGGGATCGAGAGGGGCGATTGCTCCGGGCCGGCCGTCAGGTCCCAGAATTGAACGCTGCCGTCGCTGCTCACCGTGGCGAGTAGAGGGGCGGAGGGGTGGATCTGGGGGTTCCGGCATCCCTTGGTCGTGTGGCAGTACTCCCGAACCGCTCCGGTCTCGATGTCCGTCTCGTTCACGTGTTCCCGGTCCACCTTCCACACGTGGGAGGTGTACACCTTCGTCCCGTCGCGGCTGAAAGTCGGCTCAGTCGCGGCGCTGTCAAGGTCGAGCGTCTTTGAAACGGAGCCGTCTTTGGGGTCGATGACACGGACGCTCCTCCCGGTGGTGGCCGCGACCCGGCTTCCGTCCCGAGAGTAGATCAACCGGCAGCCCGCGCTCACGACCTCCGGCCAGCGTGACCGGACGGCCCCGGTCTTGGCGTCGAGAACCTGGATGCCGCGCCCGTCGGCGGCCGTGATCAAGGTCGCCCCGTCCGGCGACAGCGCCGGGTCGGACCAGTCGGACCGTGCGAGCGCGTTCCAAAGCTCGCGCCCCTCCAAGTCCCAGGCGTGCAGCAGGAACTCGTGCTGGATGCCGTAGAGCGTCTTGCCGTCGGGCGAGAACTTCAGCCAGTACGCGAACGGCTTGCTCGGCGGCAGTGGGAACCGGTGGACGGGCTGGCCGGTGGCGAGGTCGCGGACGTAGACCACCTTGAGCGGGAACTTCGACGTGGCGAGCAGCCGGCCGTCCGGGCTGATGTCCATGCCGTGATACCCCTCGGTGTCCGGTCGGGCGGTGTCGTAGACCGTCACGAGTTCCGGCGGCGCAGACGCGCGGCTGCCGTAGAATTTGGCCAGGATGGCGTCCGGGATGAAACTCGGCTTGAGGGAGTCCAGCGCCGTGGCTGCTCCCGCAGTCGGCGACGTGGGCGTCTTGGGGGCGACGGCCGCGGCCGCAACTGGCGCAGTCATCGCTACGGATGCCGGCTTCGCCTTGAGCGTCACCTTGACGACCTGCTTCTCGCCCTTCTTGACGGTGAACTGCTGCGTCACGGTCTCGAAGTCGCCGCCGGCGACGGTCAGGCCGTGCTCCCCGGCGGTGAGCTTCAGGGGCTTGTCGAGGCCGGTCAACTCCACCCGCTCGCCGTCCACTTTGACTTCGACCCCCGAGGCCGCGTCGCCGAGGTCGATTACCACGTCCCCGTGGCGGGTCCGCACTGTCACCACCACCGCGAGCGTGACGGCGACCGCGAGCAGCCCCAGCAACCCGGCCCCGACCGCGAACGGCCACAGCGGCGGCCGCGTTCGTGTTCGCTCGGGGGGCGGGACCGTCACGGCCTTGCGGCGGGCCGCCCGCGGGGCCGGCGGCTCGGCGGCGTCGGCGTCGGCCACCATCACCTCGAACGGGGTCGGGGCCGGCGGGGACGCGTCGGCGGCCGGCCCCTTGAGGTACTCGCCCAGAGCCTGGGCGAAGGCGGGCATGTCGGGGAAGCGGTCGGCCGGCTCCTTGGCCATCGCCCGGCGGCAGGCGGCGTCCAGCCGCGGGTCGAGGCCGGCGCGCAGCTCCGACGGCACCCGCACCGGGGCCCCGAGGATTTGCCCCATCACCACGCCCAGGGGGCCGCTGTACGGCGTGTGCCCGGTGAGCATCTCGAAGAGCATCACCCCCAGGGCGTACACGTCGGTGGCCGGGCCGATCCGCTCCAGTTCGCCCTTGACCTGCTCCGGGGCCATGTACGCGGGGGTGCCCATCACGGCCCCGTCGCGGGTGAGCTTGGCCTCGTTGGCGTCCACCTCGGCGACCCGCTTGGCCAGGCCGAAGTCCATGACGACCGGCTCGCCCTTGACGTTCACCATCACGTTCGCGGGCTTCAAGTCCCGGTGGACGATGCCCCGCTCGTGGGCCTCGTGCAGGGCCGTCGCGAGGGTGCGGGTGACCTCGGCGGCCCGCCGCGGGTCCATCGGCTCGTCGGGGTTGATCGACTCCTCCAGCGACTTGCCCTCAATGTACGCCATCGTGATGAACGGCCGGCCGCTGACCTGGCCGGCGTCGAACACCGGGCAGATGTTCGGGTGCATGAGTCCGGCCGCCGCCTTCGCCTCGCGGACGAACCGCTCGACGCGCTGGGTCTCGGAGTCGTCGAAGTGCGGCAGCTTGAGGGCGACCTGGCGGCCGAGCTGCGAGTCCTCGGCCAGGTAAACCGCCCCCATGCCGCCCCGGCCGAGCAGCCGCAGCACTTGGTAGCGTCCGAACTCCGCCGGCAGAGACGCGAACGGCTCCCCGGCCGAAGTCGGCGAACTCCGCTTCGTGTCCGCCGGCTGGCCGTCGAGGGTCGCGGTCGCCTTGAAAGGCGTGCCGCACTTGCGGCACTTCACGCCGCGGCCTTCAAAGGTCTCCGAGACGCTCGCCGAGGCCGCACACGCCGGGTTGGGGCACTGGATCACGATGGCCATAAACCCGACCCTCGGAACAACAGACGGCAGGCGGAAAGTTATACGGTTGCACTCAAGTCACGGCCAGTCGGCGCTGTTGGTGACGAGGGCTGCCCAGGTAAGAGGTGCTCCGCCCGGCTTGGCGTGGGGCCGGAGGCCTGGGCGGCGTTCTGGCTGACGGCGGTTGACGGCCTGAGCGGCGACGAGGCGGCGGCTCGGCTCGGCAGGCGGCGAGGCCGAGGCGGTCCTGGCGGGTCGATGACCAGCTTGGCGTCCGGGTGGGTGGCCCAGACCTCGTCGAATGTTGCGCGGTCTCGGACGAGTTCGGGGGCAGGCGGCCGGTCAGGAAGGTGAGGCCGCCGCCCTGGTCGTCGGCCGTGAACCCCGGCGGGCTTGTCGGCCCGGCCATCGCATCGGTCCCTCGCCCGGACGGCGGAAGTGCCGCAGCCAGCGGAAAACGGCACCAGCCGAGTTCAGTCCTGACCGCCGAACGCCCGGCTCAGTTCGAGGTGCTGGTCGAGGCTCAGTACCTCGCTGCGCTCCTTGCCGTCGTAGCCGAGTTCGGCGAGCTTCGCGTCCACGAAGTGCTTGTCCTTCGCGCCGCTGGGCCAGCCGATCAGGGCTTGCCGCAGGTTCTTGCGGCGGTGGATGTACAGGTCGCGCAGGAAGGCGCGGAACTTCGGCACGTCGCCGACCTTGGCCCGCTTCGCCGCGTTCGGCTTGATCAGGATGATCGCCGAATCGACCTTCGGCCGCGGGAAGAAGTTCGTCGGCAAAACCTTCCGCACGGTCGAAACGTCCGCCACCGATTGCACCAGCACACTGAGGGCGTTGAAGTCCTTGGTGCCGGGGACCGCCTGCATGCGCTCGGCGATTTCCCACTGGACCATCACAACCATGCGCTCGATCGGCAGCCCCGAGATGAGCAAGTTGCTGATCAAGGGCGTGGCGATGACGTAGGGCAGGTTTGCCACGAGCTTGAGGGTCTTGGCCCCGTTCGCGGCGGTCCAGTCTTGCCAGCCCTTGAGCATGTACGGGTTCAACACGTTCTTGCCGGCCAGGGCGTCGCCGAGGTGCAGCTTGACGTTGCGCCGGCTGCCGACGATTTGCCGGGCGATCGCCTGGATGTACTCGTCCACTTCGACGCTGTAGACGCAGCCCGATTGCTTGGCCATCAGGTTCGTCAACGACCCGGTGCCGGTGCCGACTTCGAGCACCGAGTCGGCGTACGACAACTCGGCGGCGCGGCAAGTCAGGTCGAGCAGGTTCAAGTCGATCAGGAAGTTCTGGCCGAGTTTCGACTTCGGCTCGAGGCCGTAGCTCTGCAACAGGCCGCGCAGGTACGACAGGGTTTGCCGCGGGTCGGGGCGCGGCGGCATCATCAGTTCGGGCGGCACCACCGGGGCGGCCACGGGGGCCGGCACCTCCGGTTCGGGGTGCTCCGGCATCATCGGGTATTCGCGGGGGCGTTTCATTTAGAGCGTGATCGTCAGGTGGGTGAGCAGCTTCTGGACGTGCTTGGCGAGCAGGTCGAACTCGACGTTGACCTCGTCGCCAGCGGTCTTCGAGCCGAGGGTGGTGTGGGCGAGCGTGTGCGGGATCAGCATGACGCTGATCGTCCCCGGCACGACGGTGACGAGCGTGAGGCTGATGCCGTCGATGGCGACGCTGCCCTTGAGGACGAGCAGTTCGTCGAACTCCTTGGGTACGGCGAACGAGATCGTCACCCACTCGCCGTTGGGTTCGACGGCCGCGATGGTGCCGACGCAATCGACGTGGCCGCTGACGAAGTGCCCGCCGAGGGGGTCGCCCATGCGCAGGGCGCGTTCGAGGTTCACCGGGCTGCCGACGCCGAGCCGGCCAAGGTTAGTCCGCAACAGCGTCTCGGGGCCGCACTCGAAATCGACGGCGTCCGGGGTGGCGGCGACGGCGGTGAGGCAGACCCCGTTAACGGCGATGCTCTCGCCGAGGACGGCCGACGCGGCAACCGCCGGGGCGACGAGCGACAGCCGGGCACCGCCGACGCCGTCGGGCGTGACGGACTGCACTTTGGCGAGCGATTGGACGAGTCCGGTGAACATGAGGCCATTCTAGCGGAATCGTTCAGCCGCACCAGAGCCGTCGATCCGGAGAATCTGCCGGTGTTGCGACTTGCGCTGGGCAGCGGCACGCTCACGACGGGATCGACAACCCCCGCTGCGACAGGGGGCCGGCCCTCCCGCAGTGGGAGTGTCCGTGCGCTTCGGAGTTGGCAAGAACGAGTTGCCTAAATTATCTGTTTGACTTATTGCAGCTACACAAATTATAACGGTTCCACTAGGCGACAGTCCGCCGAGCCTGTGGCGAACGGCCGGCGGGCCGAAACCGACCCCACCCCGAGACCCGTCATGCGCGCCCCCCTCTCGCTGAAGAAGTTGCTGTTCCGCACCGTCACCCAGGGCCGGCCCACGCCGCCCGCCCGGCGGCTCACGCTGGTCGCCCTGGAGTCGCGCATCACGCCGGCCGTCCACACCTGGACCAACACCGGGCTGTCGGACAACTGGAGCGACATCAACAACTGGGACGCGGCCGGCGTGCCGACCACCGGCGAGTCCGCGGTACCATCGTCGTCCTGCCGCTCAACGACAACACCATGAACCAGGACATCGCCGGCCTGGTCGTCGGTGTGGTCCGGTTCACGAACACTTTCAGTGCGAAGCTCACGATCGTCGTGCCCCTTGGGATTACCAGCGGCATCAGCAACGACAACGGCATCAACACGATCACGGGCAGTTCGCTGAACCTCCCATTTGTGGACGTTACCGCGACCGTCCCCGTGGCCACCGGGAGCGCGCTCACGGTGTCGAGCCAACTCACCGGGGTGGGGAACCTCCTCAAGGAATCGGGCGGGACGCTGACGCTGACCGGGACCGTGGCGAACACCTACGCCGGCACAACGACCGTCGCCGACGGCACGCTGGTCCTGAACACGACCACCGCGGACGCCGGGCTGTCGAAGACCGTCGTCGTCGGCGACGGCACCGGGTTGGCGGGGTCGGCGGTCTTGCAACTCCTCGGCACCGGCGAGATTCCGGACGCGGCGTCAGTCGCCGTCAACTCCGACGGCCAGGTCACTGTCTCGGCGGGGGCGTCCGAGGACATCGCTGCCCTGACGCTCAACGCCGGGGCCGTCTCGGTCGCGGCCGGGGCGGGCTTCGGGATCGCCAGCGGCGGCTCGGTGACGACCGTCGCGTCCGCAACGACCGGCACCATCTCCGGGCCGGGCGGCCTGTTCCTCGCCGGGTCGGTCGTGTTCACGGTCCCCGACGGCCCGGCGGCCACGGACCTGGTCATCAGCGCAGTCATCTCGGACGCGACCCCCGGCAGCGGCTTCGTCAAGGCGGGGGCCGGGACGCTCCAACTCGCGGGTTCCGCCCCCAACACCTACACCGGCCGGACCACCGTCACCGACGGCGTGCTGGCCCTCAATAACGCCACGTTCAACGGGGCCGTCAGGTCGAACGTCGTCATCGGCGACGGCGTCGGCGTGGCCGGCTCCGCGGTGGTGCGGCACCTCAAGAGCGCCCAAATCCTGGACGCCGCCGCGGTGACCCTCCACTCCGACGGCCTCCTCGACGTGAACGACTTCGCGGACACCGTCGGGCTGCTGACTCTCGACAACGGCGCGACAGTCAAGACGGGTCCGGACGTGTTCGGGGTTTTGGGCCTCGGCGGCGACCTGGTCGTGACCGGGGTCGGCCCCGACGCCCCGCCACGCGTCACCGGGAATCTCGACCTCGGCGCG